>CAIWEX010001205.1 GCA_903911795.1 uncultured Schlesneria sp. | reverse complement strand
GATCTGTGCTAATTCGCCAAAGACCTGTCGTTCGCCCAGCACTGTCAGTTCACGATCATCAATGTGGACTCGCACTTTCCCACTGACGATGATGTACATGCTCGTACCGAGATCTCCCTTGTCAAACACGCGCTGGCCTGCCTCGAATTCCTGCTCTTCGAGAATCGGAATCACCTGAGCCAGCACATAATCGGGAGCTTCGGCAAAAATCGGAACGGTTTTCAGGATCAGCAGTTTTTCGATGTCCAGTAACATCAGTTGCGTTCCTTTGTTGTGTTGCGCGAAGAACTGCAGAGCAGATTGCAGCGTGAGATCGTCCGCAGTCAGTTGAGAAATCAGTTTCTCGTATTCCACAGAATCAAATTGCGAGATCGCCCAGATGGCCGTCTGTCGAACCAGGGGATTTCGCGTATTGGTTGCTGCGAATTTGACGGACTCCAGGCAATCCCGCCACTGCAACTTGGCCGCGGCAAAGATGGCACAGGCACGTGTCCAGTCGTTCACGCGGAAATCGACATCGCGAATGATCTCAACAAGATTTTCGGTGGCGGTTTTTGTGACTGCGGAAATCTCCTTGTTGGACTTCAATCGCTGCAGGCGTTCTGCGGGAGGCAGGTCATCCAGCAGTGGCAGAACATATGGCTTCAAGTCGCGGTCGATTGTCGAATCGACGATCTCGACAGCATAGGCACGTCGTTCGGCCGACTGATGTTCCAGGTTGTTCCGCGAGTCAAACATCGCTTGAGAGTCGTAAATAAACGACAGCAGCAGATACACCCGGTCCAGATCTTGTTGCCCCAGGTCTTCAATGGCATTTCTTAGAAGTGAAAAGGGTTCGTCGTCGGGTAATGAAGCGTGTACCGTCAGCAACCACGTGGCGTGCTGGCTTTCTGTCCGGATCATTTCCGCGATTTGCGCAGTTTTTTTGGCAGGAACGCGATAACGACACGAACTTAAAGCGTTTAAAACGCGTGTGTAGACTGCGGGGTGCGTCACATTCAAGTGCCGTTCAAGGAAGCCTAACACTTCCTCGCCGCGGATTTGCTGAAAAACTCGCAACAGTCGAACTTGAAACTCGGGATCCTGGGATCGCTTTTCAAAGCTGGACTCCAGCAACGGCAGGACGGACTGTCCCCCGGCAACCAGAGCAGAGACCGATGCGCTCTGCAATCCGGGACTATCGATCGCGGCAAGCACATCTGGCCATAACTTCGAGTTTTTGAGTTTGCCAGCCGCAATGACGGCCTCGCTACGCACTTCCAGATCTTCGTCATGCAACAGCGGAACCAGCGGCCGATAAAAATTCTGAATCCCGACATCGCCCAGGACACGTGCCGCCATCCGGCGCTCGGATGGATCGCTCGAAGTTCGCATCTCAGTAAACTGCTGGGCTGCCAGCACAATTCCATCAAGACCAACATGCTGCATGGCCCCGACGATCGCAGCCACGCGTAGTTCCGGCGCAGAGCTCTTCAGGTATGGGGTTAATTCATCAAGAGCGTCGACTTCCT
>CAIWEX010001204.1 GCA_903911795.1 uncultured Schlesneria sp. | reverse complement strand
GGTTGAACTACCGACCCTTTGGGCCGCTGAACCTACCGAAAATTGAATTCTGCGATGTGTAGATACCGATGCACCAAGATCGCGGGATCCTCTTTCTCTCTGACGCATTTTCGCAGGCCCCCCGAATCAGCTGCGCCGTGCACCCCAGTCCACCCGGAACGCAACGCGATTTGTACACCAAGGCTGAAAACTATAACGTCATCCAGGCTGTGAGTGCCGGCAGAGAACCAGACTTGCGCGACAGTGCTCATGCCCCGGTGCCACTCAGCTTCTATTCGCCTGAAACGCCTGAGCGACCAGGTCGAACTGTCGTGATCCAGACGAATGCACGGCCTGCTTCATCCTGCCAGATCTCGCGTGATAACTTCTTGGTGACTACGGCCGATTTCAGCGCGACACTCCATGACGTTTGTGTTCGCTTGACTGAGACTTTCAGGCTTGGGAAGTCGATGTTCTTTTCTTCGATCTCGTAATAGTCGAGCATGACAGGTGTTTCCGTCAGCTCTGCAACTGTCGGCAGCAGGTGGGACAACGCGACGTTATCGAGTTCAATTTGTGTCATCGCAAAAAATTTGGGAGCAGCTTTGAATCGCTGCTTCTGCAACGGCCAGCCAATCGCCCAGAGAGGTTGCTTCTGACCGAGCGGCTCGACCAAAAGTTCCAGCCCATCAGCGGGGGTTCGATTGGGGCGAAACCCCAGTTTGCAGTCATTAAGCATGATGGCGAGCGCTGTACCAACACTGAACCCCTTCACTTCCTGACGCACGCGGTTTTTTGCTCCCGGCTGCTTAAGCAAGGTCAACGCGGCCTGACTCAATCGAACCGGATACTGTTTGGGAATTGGCAGCTTTGCGATCGCGTCCGTCAAAAGCAAATCGCGGTATTCTGCGTCAGCTGGTTTTACGAGCGCATCATACATCGTGGTGAACTGCTCTTTTGAAAGCCCCCACATCGGTTGTCCGTCAGGCGTTCCCTGCGCCCCGTAAGTCTTGAGTTCATTGATCCATTCCCGCAGTTTGGCTCCTTCACCCAGATCAAAACTACGGGTCGGAAAGCTGATTCTTCCTGAGCGATCAAGAGTCCCAACGGCGGTCACATATCGCAGAGTCCCGACGGTTCGTTCACGAACTTCGATTTTCTCATCCTGCTGCCGCTGGATTTGAATGGAAACATCCAGGGGTTCCATCACCTTGCTCCACTGCTGAGCATGCAATCCACCACCGTCGTTATTGGCCAGCAGCTTGATTTCGACAAACGTATTGCGCGGCTTGGAGGACGCGGCCGAGATTCCGTTTTCAGGGCGATTGGCAGGGGAAAGTTGCGCCAGTGCCTCGGCCGTCCGACAGGCGACCAGTACTGCGGCGAGTACAAAAGTGCATGACGGCTTCATTCGCGCGGCCTTTCATTTCGAGTCTAATCATCGACAGCCATCTTTGGTGTGCGAGATACTACGAATTTGTTGGATGCAATGCGACATCTGTTTGGCAGCGTGATCGCACGAAGCCCCCGTCAGTTAACAATATCCAAAACGATTCACCGCTTTGATTCGGCCATCTGGAGTGTGAAGCGATCCATGTCAATTTCCTCTGATCCTGCTGTTGTGCCAATCCTGGTGGGTGATCAATGGTTGACCCCGGTAACCGATTCCTGGGGTGAAGTTCAGAATCCCTCAACGACCGAAATCCTTGGTCGCGTTCCGCTGTGCGGCGCCCGGGAAGTCGATGCTGTCGTCAGTGCGGCGCGGCTTGCATATGAATCGTGGTCAAAAGTTCCCGCTCCCGTACGAGCGTCAAAACTGTTTGCATTCAAGGCACAACTCGAGTCCCATTTTGACGAACTCGCTCGTCTGATCACTCAAGAGAATGGAAAGACGCTCGAGGAAGCTCGTGGTGACGTCCGGCGCGGGATCGAAGTTGTCGACTTTGCCTGCGGCATCGCGCACCTCAGCAAAGGAGAATCACTTCCGCAACTGGCCGAAAACATCGACGGCTTGACCATGCGTGAACCGATCGGCGTCTGTGTCGGAATCACCCCTTTCAATTTTCCGGCGATGGTCCCTCTCTGGATGTTTCCACTCGCAATCGCCTGTGGGAATTCCTTTATCCTGAAGCCGAGCGAAAAAGTCCCCCTCACGGCGGTCAAAATGGCCGAGTTGGCATTGGCGGCCGGAATTCCTCCCGGTGTCTTGAACGTGATTCATGGCGGTGCGGCCGTCGTCGATGCTCTGCTGGAACATCCCGATGTTGCTGCAATCAGCTTCGTCGGCTCGACCCGTGTGGCCGAGCATGTGTATGTGAATGGCTGTCGTCACGGCAAGCGAGTTCAGGCCGCTGGTGGGGCCAAGAACGTCATGATTGTCATGCCTGACGCTGACCCGACGCCTACCGTTCGGGCAATCATGGGTGCCGCATACGGCTGTGCGGGGCAACGCTGTATGGCAGGCTCCATCCTGATGGGGATTGGTGAAGCTGCTTCCCGCGTGCGCGACCGTGTCGCGAATGCAATCGATCAGTTGACCATCGACGATTCCTCTGCCAATCCTCGTACCGAAATGGGACCTGTTATCGATGCACAGGCTCGGTCCCGCATTCGGCAGTTGATTGATCGTGGTGCCGAAGCAGGCGCCCGGCTCGTCCGCGGAGGTTCAGCGTCGATCCGTGATCTGGGACATTTTGTGGCCCCGACGCTGTTCGATCAGGCGCATCCTGAGATGGCGATTGCAAAGGAAGAGATCTTCGGGCCTGTCCTGACGATGCTGCATCCGCGCGATCTTGAAGAGGCAATTGCCTGGACAAATCGTGGCACATTTGGCAACGGTGCCGTCCTCTTCACCAGCAGTGGTGCAGCCGCGCGACAATTCACTCGTGACATTCGCTGTGGAATGGTAGGGATCAATGTCGGAGTTCCTGCCCCAATGGCGGTGTTTGCATTCTCGGGCTGGAACCGATCTTTCTTCGGTGACCTGCACGTCCAGGGGATGGAAGGAATTCTGTTCTATACACGTCAGAAGATCGTCCTGTCACGATGGGACAATACGTACAAGCGGGTCGAGGGGTGGTGAGCATGCCTGATCAATTCAATGTTCCTTCGGTCATCCTCATCGGCGGCGGTGTTCGACATGAAGCTGCAGCACAATTGAAGCGACTCGGCATTCATCGAGTATTGCTGGTGACCGACACCGAGATGATGCGGCTTGGCCCTGCGAGAGAAATTTCCAGCGAACTCGAAGAAGCGGGACTGGACGTCACAATTTTTGACGGTGTCCAGGCCGATCCCACTGACAAAAATGTTCTTGCAGGCCTGAACCTGTACCAGGAAAGAGATTGCCAGGGATTGGTCGCTGTGGGTGGCGGGTCACCGATCGATGCGGCCAAAGCGATCAGTGCACTTGCGAGAAATCCTGCACCGCTCAGCCATTATGCAGGCTATCACAAGCTCCCCTTCCCGGGAGTTCCGCTGATTGCGATTCCGACAACTGCTGGAACGGGAAGCGAAGTTACCAAGGTGACAATCATCACGGATACAGACCGCGATGTGAAAATGATGATTCTCAGTGTCAACCTGTTGCCACAGGTGGCCCTGGTCGACTACGAGTTAACATTGTCGATGCCGCCAGATTTGACGGCCGCAGTCGGAGTCGACACGCTGACCCATGGCATTGAAGCGTATGTCTCACGCAAGGCCCACGCGACAACCAACCCATTGGCTCTTTCTTGCATTGAGCATGTCGCGCGTCATTTGAAGACAGCGTATGCCGAACCTGGAAATCACGAGGCGCGAGCGGGAATGATGGTGGCAGCTTGCCAAGGCGGGATGGCATTCGCCAACAGCAGCGTCTGCCTGGTCCACGGGATGAGTCGTCCGATCGGTGCACTGTTTCATGTACCACATGGCTTGTCGAATGCCGTGCTGTTACCTTCGATAACGCGATTCTCATGGCAATCCGCAACGGGTCGATACGCTACTGTCGCTCGAATTCTCGGAGCATGTTCGCACGCCGCAGATGACATGACTGCGGCGGAATCACTGGTGGCGTTTCTGGAACAGTTGAACAGCGACTTGAACCTGCCACGACTGCGAGATTGTCGCGGCGTCGATGAAGTTCGCTTTCGAGAGAACTTGATAAAAATGGCCAGCGACGCGCTGGCGTCAGGGAGCCCGCAGAATAATCCACGTGTGCCAACGGTGGATCAGATCATTGCACTTTACGAAGAAGCCTGGTGAATGCTGTCAAGCGATTAAAGCGAGAAACGTAAACGCATATGCGATTGTTTGTCCGTTGGAACATGGCAGTCTGGGCATGAGAGGGTTGTTCCGACATGTCGATTCGTGTAGTCTACACACTAACTTAATCAAACCGTAACGCGGCATTGCCGAAGTCAGGATGACCGACAATCGCCGCCAGTTGTTTTATTACCTGCCAGATAGCCCCTGTCGTTTGGTAATCGCAGATTGCGTTACCAGAATTGTCAAGCTGTATGGCGTAGAGGAAGGAGTTGGCGATGGCATCAGTTCGTGCCGAAAATGTGGCAGAGGTGCTGTGGGAATTGAAGCGAATCGACAAGGTCGCAACTTTCACGGAAGTCGCTGGCCGAGCCGGATTCAAACCAGGCGCCGGCGGGCGAACCATGCTGACCTGTCTGGCAACCGTACAACGTGATTGGCCTCACCTGCAATGGTGGCGAGCGATCCCCGATGACGGATTCATTGCGCATGATTCTCCACACGCTGCACAATTGAAGAGCGTTGGAATCGAACTGGAACCTGCCAGCGGACGCAAGGGATTTGTGGTCATCACTGACCTGCAATCTCGTATCTTCACCTGGGACGTTGAACCTGCCGCAACGGTGGTTTAATCCCCAAAATTGATGAATAGTGAAATCAGTGAGCCCGGTCGAATCATCGACCGGGCTCACTTCATTGCATATCAAGACAAGAGCAGTGACGAGCTACTTCTTGATGTCGTAGACGATCAGCGAATCCATGTCTCGGACAAACAATCGTCCACCGCAGACGACCGGATGCGCCCACGCGGGTTTGTCGCTGCGATTCTTCGGCTCAAATCGCCCCTTTTCCTCGTATCCCTTCGTCGTGGCCGTACAAAGTGCCATCGGACCATTTTCACTGCGAAGATACAGGTGTCCGTCAGCATAAGTCAGTGATCCCTTACCGACCGACCGATCCTGCCAGACGCTTGCTCCGGTTTTTAGATCCAGGCAGCGAAGCACCCCTTCATCAAATCCGTAGACGTGGCCGTCCAAGACAACCATCCCGCCGTGATGATTCTTCATCTGCTTGTTGTCATCGTACGCCACGGTCGCGGTTCCCTTGGGTCCGAGTTCGAACATGGCACAGCCTTTTCCGTACCCCGAGGCCGTGAAGACCTTGCCATCCTCGTAAAGCGGGGATGAACAATTTGCGGTGCCGTTTGCCGATGACGGAAAGCCCCAGCAGAAGTTTCCGTTCTGGGCTTTGACCGCAACCACGGCAGTGTGAGTGTAATTGACGATCATTCGCTCTCCACCATATTCCACGATCACAGGCGACGCGTACGAAGCTTGTGGCGTTCCGTTGATCGTCGCCCGCCAGATCCCTCGACCTGTCATCTTGTCCAGGCTGACAATCGTCGCATCCTTCCCACCGGGGCAGCAAATCAACTGCTTGCCATCGATCAGGACTGATTCGCTGATCCCCCACGTGATGTTATTGCCGCCATACTCTTTGAGAATATTCTTCTGCCAGACAACTTCGCCATTGTCGACTCCGGCACAAATCAGGTCTCCGTTGGCACCGAGTGCATAAACACGGTCCGCATCAACTGTCGGAGTACCGCGGGGACCGTTTCCCATCCCGTTCTTATAAGCGGCACCACCCGTTTTGGTCGCCCACAACGGTTTGCCCGTTGATGCATCCATCGCCAGCAGCATTTCGATGTTGCCCTGGTTTCCCATCGTGAAGAGTTTCCCTTCAGAAATGGAAACAGCGGAAAAGGCTTCACCGAGTTTCTTCTGCTCCCATGCAACCTTCAAACCTTCTTCCGGCCACTGATCCAGAAGTCCCGTTTCTTTCGAAATATTGTCGCGATTGGGACCACGGAACTGCGGCCAGTTTCCAGCATCGGCAGCGCCGGCGTCGTTGGAGTTCGGCTTCTTGCCCGGCTTGCGAGACGCAGGAGGCGTCTTGGGAGACTTCAACAGCAGTTTTGTGGCGGTATTTGTCGCATTCGCCGTCACGGTCACCGTTTGCCCGGCAACCACGTCTTCCAGGGTTCCCTTCTTGCCATCGATCATGATGATGACCGCAGGACCGACAGTAAATACCTTCGGTTCGTCACCTTTTCCGTTCACCTTCACTGAGACGGTGTTGTCATCCGTCGACACAGATTCGACGGTTCCGTTAACTGTTGCTGCCATTACATGCGTTGCGACGAACGAGATGAACGTGACGACAACTGCACCGACAAAAGCCCGCCTGAACATAAACCTCTCCATTGAAGTTAGCAGAGGGAATCGCGGTACGATATTCCCAATCCCCTTGCTTGAAGCCCGAGATTCCAGCCATCAACGCCCCCGGAATGTCTCGCTACCGCCATTCCACACGGGTACCATTTGATGGAAACATCAGACACTGCATACTATGACGTCTCCGTACAATCAGAACAAGAAGAAGATTCGGCATCATCGGCCAGCATTACCAACGAACTGAGGTGTTCGGGAATCGTACATCTGTACCCGCTGGATTACTGTCCGATACTCAACCCACTGGAAAAACTGCACTCAGCGTGGCGGTGACAATTGCGACAGGAATTCGACGAACCTGACGGCCCCACCTTGACAGCACGTCCATACTGCGGAAAATGAAATCTAGTAAAATCAGCCGGTGCGGGCCTGGTAAGGTGTTTGCCTCATGCGCGCTCAACTCGTTCCACTACGTGGTGGACGCCCAATACAAATACTGCGCGATGTGACTCTCGTCGGCCGTCAGGACGACTTGTGTGATGTCTGCATTGACCAAAGCAGCATATCCAAACTGCACTGTGTGATTGTCCGCACCGATGGCTTGCTGTTTATCCGCGACCTCGGAAGCACAAACGGCACGAAAGTTAACGGCCAGCGAGTGATTCGCGGGGCATTGCTTCCTGGTGATGAACTGGCGTTCGCTGGTGAAAAGTACCGAGTCGAAATGGGACCAGGCGAACCAGATCCCGAACCGGTTGATATCCACGGGGCACATACCGAAGTAATCGAAGTCGGCCATCGCGCGTCGGCCAACGAATTCTTCGCGCCGGGTGATGCTCCACTGCAGACCGCCAGTGACAGCGACGTCCGCATGCTCGACGAATGACCGACTTTGCAGTCAGCCGACCATTCGCAATTCCAGTTCTTCCGCGTTAATCGCGACGATGGCAATCCCCAACCGATCTGCCAGCTCAATCACATCAGGCTGATCCAGCACGATTGTCTTGTTGCTCTCAATGGCCAGAACGCGCCCGCCTGCTTCCTGCAGTGTCTTGATGGTTTGAGCCCCAATTGTCGGAACGTCGAACCGCATATCCTGCTGAGGCTTCGCAACCTTGACGACAGTGAAGCCACCTCGGCGACAGAGTTCACCGGCACGCCGAATCGTACGATCGGTTCCTTCGATCGCTTCCACAGCAATCACAGCCATGTCGTTGACGACAACGGACTGGCCCACATCCAGGCGTCCCATTTCTTTGGCGAGATCCCAACCAAAGCGAATATCCCGCCATTGTGCGTCGGTTGGCTTGCGCCGGGTCAGAAATCCGTGTTTCACGAGTAACTCCGGACAGTAATCGAGGGCTGAATCAAAATAAATCTGATCCCGCTCGAACTCGCGAATGACCGCCAATAGCAGCGTGTCATCCTTGCGATCTCGAGTGGCGTAGTGATACCACATGTGAATCGTCCGCCAGTCCGGCAGCAGACGCAGAATCCGGAAAGGCTGAAACAGGACCGTCTTCTCAATCTTCCCGGCCATGACAACACGGTCGATTCGAGCACGCTTGAAGAGACGAATCGTGCGCCCCAGCCGAGCCAGTGGTGTCTCCGCATACGAATGACAGACCGCTCGAAGCTGCTCTTCGTCTGCCATCCCGGAAACACCGACACAGTAGACGTGCAATCCCTGGTCTCGCGCGGCTTCAGCGAACGCGAGTGGAAACCGCCCCGCTCCGGCCAGCAAGCCGACGCGGCGGGGAGGCATCTTCAGAATGTTAGGGTCCGTCTCTTCCATTTGGATGTCGAAATCAATCACCAGAATTAAAGACCAATCACTCTGGAACGGCTGTCAATCAGCCTGCTTTCCGCAATTCTTCGGGGGACTGACCACGGAGTTCTTCGACCTGCTTCATCAATGTGGCGATCTGGTTGGACATGGTCCGAACCTGATCCCGCATTTCGGGAACTCGCTTCAATGAGAATACCAGCCGTTTTTGTTCGGCTTCCGGCGTTGCGGGATAACCGATCCAGATTTCGCCTTCAGGAATGTCCTTGTGGACCCCTCCCTTGGCTCCCACCATACATCCAGAATTCAAGCGAACGTGATCTCGGATGCCGACCTGGCCACCAAGTCGCACATAGTCGCCCGTCGTGCAGGAACCAGCCAGACCGACTTGCGAGGCAAAAACGTTGTGTTTTCCCAGTTCGCAGTTGTGAGCAATCATGACCAGGTTGTCGAGCTTGGTGCCGGCACCCACAATTGTTGGACCAATGGCACCGCGATCAATTGTCGCACACGCACCAATTTCGGCGTCTTCGTGGATCTCGACGGTCCCCAGTTGCGGAATCTTGATGAATCGCCCTTCCGCAAAGCGATATCCGAATCCATCCGCCCCAATCACCGCACCACTATGAATGATGACTCGATCACCCAGCGAAATATCCTCGTACAGCACGGCATTCGGATGCACGATGACATCCTGTCCAAGTTTGCAGCCCGCACCGATGACCACACCGGGATAGATGTCGCAGCCAGGCCCGATTTCGGCTTCATCGCCGATGCAGGCCCCCGGACCGACATAGCAGTTTTCGCCAACTATGGCAGTCGGACTGATGTGGGCGTGAGGCGAAATCCCGCGGGTAGGCCGACCGCGAATCTTGCGAAACTGCGGCAGAATCTGTTGAAAGGCTGCGTGAGGGTCACTGACGATGATCAGTGACGTATTTGGCACGGACGCCAGTCCCGCAGCGATCTTCGCATTCAATATGACAGCACCGGCCCGGCAACTTTGCAGTCGACTCACGTGGCTTTCGTCGAGAACGAACGTCACGGCATCAGGGCCGGCAGATTCGATGGCCGCAGCATTACAGATCACTCGATCTGAATCCCCGCGAACCTCTCCTTGTACGAGTGAAGCCAGCGAACCGACAGTATGCGTCACAGTGCCCTCCCTGGATGTATTTGGTCCGCGCAACGACCGCACGGATGGACGATCCTTGTCCCAGCCCGAACTTTTAGCTCAACTCGTCAACCACGGAAAGAGGAATCTTGCAGTCGAACGGAACATATTTGCCTGTCAGTGCTTGGAGCATGATCTTGAGGACTGGGATATACGCTGAATGGTCGTAATCCTCCCCAGCGAGTCAGACGACTATCGGTTGACAGTTTCCGGCATCGCATCACAGCCCGAACTGACGTGAGGTTGCACGCGAGAAAGGCTGTGAACTACGACTTGACATGATCTTCGGGTTGCAATCCGGGCTTCATAGTAGTTTTCCCTCAGAGATTTTGTTCATCCGAAAAATCCGGCACGATTTAGGCCTGTCCGTTCCCGATCCTGAACATCCGTTGCTCCGATCCCCGTTGGTACGAATGCCGTTTCCGTGCCCGAAATCGGGCTATGATCCGTGGCTGGCTGAGTCACTGGCTAAGATCAGCAAGGACATGCCCGATTTACGGATGGAGTGGGAAGACGAATTCCAGAAATTCGGCACCACAGACCCCCATCGTTTGCCGGACACCGATTTCCCCATCAAAAGCTGAAGAAGTTAAGTAACGTCGCTTTGATGTGAGTGGAGATTCGGGGAGGGAATTCGGTATCTTCTCGTACAATGGATGACGCGTTACATCGTCATCGTCAATCGTCCGATCCGCGGCGTTCGCCGGAATCGGACTACACCATGCGGGCACGGTGATTGAAATAATTAAGACGTGGTTATCAATATGGCGAAGCAAAAACGCACTGCAGGATGGTCGTTTGAAAGTGTCGTAAACGACTCTCGGAAAGCGTTGCGCGATGTATTCCGATTGAGTCCTCAAATTGAATATTTTAAGAGCGATGTCGGTCGTCGTTCACCTCAGGGCCAGGGAAGTCTGATCGCTGGTAGCATCGGAGTTGAACGCCAATGCGAATTGAATGACCTTCTTGCGCGTGGGAACGTCACGGACGATGTGTGGCACAGACTGCATGTCATTTGGCGATACGACGCATATGGATTCTACTTGTATATCGAGCGACTGGAGCAATTGCTGCGAGAGTATCCAGAGAAGCCACGTGGACAGCCGAGAATCGGTCTCATTACCGACTTTTGGGCTGCGGAATGTCTGATGACGATGGCGCTAAGTGCCGTCCTGGGAGAAGATCAAGCGGCAGACTGGCTTGGCCGGAAATGCCTTGGACATTTCTTAAATGCGCCATGGTACGTCACTCCGGAGGCCTACTCACCGGGGCCTGTTGCGCCGTTCCTCCTGAAGCTTTATGGAATGTGGTGCGATATCCCTGTTGATCTTGCGGCGCGCGGCGTTACGCTGCTGCCCCTTTATCAAGATATCTTTGATGAATGGGATCATCCAGAGCATTTGGAGAATGCCGTGCTGAAACTCTGTGAGATGCACGTCCGAGCGGCCTTAAATCGAGAAACGGACGAAGAATCGTCGATTGTCGGTTTGAAAGCGGGTATTCATAGGGAACTTCCCACGGAAGTATTGTTGATTCAAAGAATACGGTGTGATCGTGGGTTGTCCGTTCCAAATCCAGATCACCCGATGTTGCGATCTCCATTGGCACAAATGCCATATCCATGCCCCAAGTCGGGCTACGACCCATGGATTGCCGAATCGATGGAAACCGTCCGGAGAAAGAACCTGCCGGATTTACGAATTGAATGGGAAGAACAGTTCCAGGCCGCTGGCCCGACCGATCCGCGCCGCTTGCCAGAAACGGATTACATCGTTCAGGAGTTTTGACAATCCAATGTCCTTCATTTGATCCAGCGCGTCAGTGATTCCATTTCAGCAAATGTTGCCTCAATTCCTGGGGAGTGATAATGACGGCCAAAGACAACCTGAAATCCTTCGCGGACCTTTTGTTTTGCAATGATTCAGCCGCGATTCTTGATCTTCGGGCTGCCGTTGAAAATTGGGAGGAATTCTATCGGGCAAACGAAGATGCCTTGAATGTGGATCTCGATTGGCAGAAGAAAGTGTGGGGAGACAATCCCAGGTTGTGGGAAATTGTGATCGACATCGGGCATCTGCATCACTATTTGTTTGAGGCAGATTGGCGCGAGGAATACCAGGATATTGTCGACGGCCTTCAGGAACTGAAGCCATGCAGCGAACTTGAGATTGACTGGAATCTGCTGGCGGAAACAGACCCGGAAATTCCGATCAATGATTTCATGCAAAGTATCGCAACCGCATTAGCAGCACACGGCACGACACTCGTCATTCTGGACAAAGCGTCCGACAGTTATCCGCTCGCGATCCTGAATGACGCCGTAGTTTCGGATGCGGAAGAATTCGCCAGGCAGATCGAAGACGCAAGGCTCGTCATCGTGAGCCGAACCGAGATCAACTGAAAGTGCTACGAGCCTTCGAGCAACGGCCAATTTTCAAGAAGATTCACAAGACGGGTTTGGATAACGATGCGTCCGGCTGGAGGGAACCGAAAACGCTTGAGGCGTTCAGGGTTGGAAGCGAAGACGTGGTATGTCATCAGGGCGTGGTCGTTGCCCGGCGATGTAAGAACGGGTGGCTGTTGACGACCTGTACAATCAGCGTTGAAAACCGGTATTCATCGCGTTCCAACGCTCGGGTAATCGCTGCGATCGACGGTTCGTCGTAATAACTCACATCGCGACCAAGAGCGTATGACAGTGTTTGAGCGGCCAGGTTTGAGACAATCTGTGATTGCTTCGACCGTAGCACCCTTCGCAGACCCTCGACTCCGCGAAACTCCCCAAAACCAGGCAGTTGACCGACGTTGTCAATCGTCGCCCCGCTCGATCCATCGCGCCAACTCCCGATGGCATCGTAGTTTTCCAGGGCGAATCCGAACGGATCAACACGCTTATGGCAACCAATGCAGTTGGCGTTTGTCGCATGTTGTGCCAGTTTTTCGCGAAACGATTTCGGCTCGGGACGATCTTTTTCGGGGGGAGCGAAGCTGCCCGCATTGGCAGGGGGAGGTGGCGGAGGTTCACCAAGCAGCACTTCGAGCATCCATTTTCCACGAGCCGTTGGTTTGGTGCGATCGGTATGCGACGTCATCGTCAGGATGCTGCTCATTCCGATCACTCCCCCGCGGTGATCTTCAGGCTTCAATTGGACTTTCTGAAAATCTTTGTCCTTCGGAGGGACTTCGGCCAGTTGGTAATGACGCGCCAGTTCCGCGTTCACAAACGTGTAGTCCGCATCCAGCAATTCCAGGACGCTGCGGTCTTCCTTTCGCATATGATCGCAGAACAACCATGTCTCGCGTTCCATCGCGTCACGCAGGCTGCGCGTGAAGGTAGGAAACTGGTTCTGCGACGGCAAAGCCTTTCTCAGGTGAGGCAGTTGTAGCCAGTGAGTCAGAAATTGCGACGTCAGTGCATCGGCCTTTCCGTGAGCCAGCATTCGCCGGACCTGTTGCTCCAGTAGATCGGGTTCGGATAAATCACCGCGATCAGCCGCTTCGAACAATGCATCGTCTGGCATCGAACTCCACAAAAAATAGGAGAGGCGAACGGCAAGCTCATGGTCATTAACGCGATGAACGGAGGCTGCTTCACCCGGTTGAGATTCGACTCGCAGTAAAAAATGCGGTGATACCAGAGCGGGCTTCAACGTTTTACGAATCGCAATCTCGAAGCCCTCGCCTGCTGCCAGAGCGCGATCTGCGATCACGGAATATTTTTCGACCTCGTCATCGGTCACAGGCCTCCGAAACGCGCGCCGCAAGAAAGACTGCACCACTTGCCGAACGGCACTGGCGGCAGGAACGGTTTCCGACGGTGTCACGAATAAAAGTCGCTTACGTGCTCCCGCAGCTCCGTTGTCAGTGAACAGTTTTTCCAGAGCCAGATCGGCTGCCGTGAAGTACTTCTCCATTAAGGAAGATTCCAGCACAAGCCCGCCTGCTCGATTGGCGAAACCTTCCACAACGCTTTCATCGGGGATACCCGCTTCGTGCGTCGGATCAAACCAGAATCGGAGCAAATCCCGCAGCGTCTGTCCGTACTCATGCCGCGTGAGTTGCCGCGTCAACGGAGGCCCCGGATCAGGATTTTGTCGGGTATCAAATGTCTCACCCACCCATTGCAGCAGTCGTTGTTTTTCGTCTGCGGTTAACGGTTTTTCTGTCTCTGGCGGCATACTTCCGGTCGAGACTTGCGCGACAACCTTTTTCCAGAGTGGATAATTTTCCTTGGCGACCGCCTGGGTTGAAATCTTTGCGAAGTCGACAGAGCCACTCTGCAGATCGTTGCCATGGCAAGCCATGCATCGATCCTGCAGAAGTTGCTTGACGCCATTCCCAATGTCTGGTTGTTGCGCAATCACCGGTTGCGTGAAAACCGATTGGATGAACGCCAAATTCGTCATGACCAAAACGATCAGCACCCACACTGGGCGTGACTGACCACTGGCCAAATTGCGAGGCCGGATTGACATGTTTTTCTTACGGCTTCGCCACTGGAGGTGCGGGAAACGCATTGATGATCTGGGTAGGGACAGCGTACGCGGCCACAATGAAAATCGAGACGACGGCAAGCCAAAGCATGGCGTCTGTGATCCGCCACGGCACGAGTGCGCTGTGAACTTTCCGATACCGGAAATAGAGAGTCGCACCAGCGATCATGGGAAGTGTCGCGGCCTGAGCCACGCCCCCGATGGTGACCATCAACTTGGGGTCTTTTCCGATCAGGAAGAACACCAGCGCCAGCGTCGGAAAGAACAGACAGAATCGGCGAATCAGTTGAGCACGGTGATCTGCAGATTTCGCTTGAGCCATTCCGGCGAGAACCAGAAAGTCAGCCGTCAGGCGACTGTTTGCAGCACAGGCGAGATACAACGTCTTAAACAGGACCATCCCGGCACCGATCAGGAACAGGATCCGCGTCCATTCCCCAAACGGACCAACATACATTTTTGAAAGCGTGTCGATCAATTCCTGTCCCTTGGGAACTAATCTCTGGGGATGCAGGACCGCGGCACCCATCAGGTAAAAAGCGACCGTGGAAACAGTGAAGACGACCATGCTGACCCAGGCATCCAGATGCATGACGCGAATCCAGCCTTTGGCGCGTCGCTCCCAGGCTTCGGAACCATCGGCTCGGCCGACATAGCGGGCATATCCCTTCTCCAGACACCAATACGGGTAGTAAAACAGTTCCGTTGCCCCCACGCCGGTGACACCGAATACTGCAAAAGCCGCGGCCAGTCCGTGCGAGGGAACCTGAAACTCCAGCCCCGTTAAAAGATCGCTGCCCCGAACCGGAAAATCGGTCCAGCCCAGTGCCGCCGCCGCAGAAACGGTGATCAACGTGACCGAGACGACGATCATCGTCGTCAGCCATTCGATCCGCTTGTATCCCCCGCCATAGATCAGTGCCATCGTGATCAGGCACGTTGCCACAGCCCACGGAACTTCGGGACGATCCTTGACCATTTGCGCCAAGGAAGGAAGGCCGCTGAATGCGGCCGCGGTTCCCTTGGAAACGCCGGGAAACGCCAGGTTCAATGCCTGTCCGACTGTTCCTGCCATGCCACCAAGCTGCACGACGGTGCAGATCATCATGAAAAACCACCACCAGACCATCCAGTGCGCCCCGAATCGAGGCCCGGGAAGTTCATTGATGGCCCCCAGCGTCGGACGTCCTGACGAAATGGCATATCGCCCGATTTCGATCTGAACGAAGACCTTGATGACGCAACTGAATAAAATCAGCCACAGAAAGACGAACCCATGCTGGGCCCCCAACGTTGTGGTCAGAATCAGTTCACCCGATCCGACAATCGTCCCGGCGAGAATGATCCCCGGACCGATTTTCCGGAGGGCCGCCCATGCTGTCGCCGGGGGTTCCTGGATTTCTTCGGGGGGGAGTGCGTACGGATCGTAAGAAATGACTTCGTCGCTCATGCGGTGTTCCCGGCTTCTCGGTAGTGGCATCAAGGGAGGTGGATGATAACAATCAGCCCTGTGATTCGCCTGTTCCGCAACCTTTTCTTGCCGTTTTTATTTTGCTCAGATTCCTCAATGGATTCACGCTCACCAATTCCGTAAATCCAGTCAGAATCAGAGGTCACGTATTCAAAACGACCGGGGAGCTTGCTCGTTTCCTGATCGAAAACCACCAAGCCGGGATAGATCGGCAAGCCGGAATCTGAGAAATTTTCTCAAATTCAGCAAAAAAGCCGTGAACCATTCTGTCTGGAATGCTGTCTATACGTAGTAATACGGAAGTTGTCACAATTTCCGTCGCAATCGCGGAGCGAATGCCGCGTAAGTCTCAAACTTGTGGATTCTTTTTCCGAAAGAAATTCGTCAAACGTCGTTATCCAGGAAACTGCGGTCTCCGCAGGAGGTACCCCCGATGCAAGCAATGAATGCCATTCAAAACGCAATGATCAACACCACCACCGCCGCCCAGGCAGGTATGGTCGCGACAGCGACGAATGCACATCGGTCGTATCTCCGTCTCGAACGCGGAGTTCGCCCGGATTCGAAGCGTCCCCATTTTGGGGTAATAGGTTCCCATCCCTTGTCCGACATTAGCGACTCGAAACCGGGTTTGCCAATTACGGACGAGACAGGTGGAACCGACCCCAAAACCGTGTGTTGCGATCAGGGAAGTTCATGGCGAAGTGAAAGTCGCCAACTACCTGGTGCCGCATGGGCCATGCTGGTCCTAAGCCGCTCACTCTGCGGATAGGTCCGTCGCTCGGGATAGCTTTCTCGTCGAAGTGTGGTGGCAAGCGGTTGTCTCTGCAAGGTCACGTCGTGATCTCGCTGTCTCAACCTGTATCGCCGCTGACCGGTTCTGCCATTCCAGATCAATTGCCATTCGGCATTTCCTGATCAGGGCTGACGCAACCATCGCTCGACCGAACCAACATTAAATCGCCTCACCTGTCATGACGACGGGAGCAGGCTTTTCCAGGAAACGAATCGAAATGGACACGGAAGAATTCTTGCCTTTGGTGATACGGGCTCAGTCGGGCGATCGAGATGCGTTCGGTGAACTGGTCGTGCTGTTCGAACCAACGGTTTTCGCTATTGCTTTGCGGCGATTGCGAAACCAGGCGGAAGCAGCCGAGTTGACTCAGGACGTCTTGATTCAGGCTCTGCGAAAGCTCCCTCAGTTGCGTGAACCCGAACGGTTCCCCGGCTGGTTGCGACGGATCACGGTCCGGCTGGCAATCAACCGGTCGATCCGGCGACCACCTGCTTCGGCAACCGACCCGGAAGTTCTGGGAAACATCGATGCCGAAAAGAGTTCACCTCTGGACGCCGTTCTGTCTGTCGAACAGGCCGCACATGTCTGGGGCGGATTGAAGCGGCTTCGAGAACTCGATCGATCGACTCTGGTTGCCTTCTACTTTGACGGCCAATCGTTGATCGAAATGAGTGATCGGTTCCGCAGCCCAGTCGGAACGATCAAGCGGCGATTGCACACGGCACGAATCCGGTTGCGGGAAGAGCTTGCTCACCTGCAACTGGTTTGACCGGTAATGTTGCCCCGCAGATCGCTAATGTGAACTGACCACCCCGGTGACAAACCGGGGTGGTTTTACTTTTTCCGCCGACTACATTCATCAAGCAGACTGGGCTCGTCAATGAGTCCGACAGGACTCAACACGGTGCGACAACCCCAGGAACAGAAATGGTGAATCGTTCGCGTTCTGAAGGAACGCCGAATCGGGGTTGATCGTACACATGTTCGCCGTCCAGTGCGATGCGGCGTTCCTTCAGAACGCGGGAATCGGGTGCGTTGAACCCCAAGGGCGTTGCCCTGGGCTGATATGCCTTGTCCCATTGGGACAAATCTTGCGCCCAACGGGGCGCTGCATACCAGCCTGGTGAACCAAAGATCAAAAGATGCGACTGAAACTCAGGGCGAGGCTCTCGCCGAGCCGTAATCGAGTATTGGTGTCTGACTCCAATTCCGGTTCGGCAGGATTCTCACCGCCTCACCCTCCCGTCGCAAACTCGCTTGCGCGAAAACGCCCCGGGGCTGGTTGTCATGACATCTCACGATTACGATTCTTGTCTGCGATTTTCGGGCTTTCAAGATTCGGTGATCCAATGAAGCTGTTTGTAATTCCAATAGTCTTTTTGTCTCTCATTTCTGGTTTGTCTGCAGCCGATATCTCGGCCGATCAGGCAGGGTATGCCAAGGTCGTCGCACCTTTCTTCACAAAGTACTGTCAGAAATGTCATGACTCCGAAAAGCCTGAAGGGGATTTTGCCGTCGATGCGCGACGCTTACCCAATAACTTCGCAGATCCCGGCACCCGATCGCGCTGGGGAGAGATCGTCAACGTCCTGAACTCTCACGAGATGCCTCCGGAAAAGGAAAAGCAACCGAGTGCCGATGAGGTCGCGAAACTGGTGGACTGGATCACGACTCAGACAGTGCAGGCAGAACTCGTGCTCCGCGAAAAGAGTGTTGTTCTCAGACGGTTGAATAACAACGAATATCGAAACACCATCCGCGATCTGATCGGCATTGATTTTGATACGTCGGGCTTTCCGCAGGACCCACCCGCCGGGGGATTCGACAACAACGGTCGAGCCCTGACTTTATCACCGCTGCACGTCGAAATGTATTTGTCGGCTGCTCAGCAGATTCTGAATCGCGCCCTCGTGGAAGGGGACCGGCCCGCCACAATCAAGTGGCGATTTGAACCCAAGGTCGGCCCCGCCGATCGAACCCGCAAACGTCTGGATGAGAAGAACAATCCCATCGTCAACGGGGGAAACAACCAGCAGGAAGACGAATGGGTCGTCGTCCATCGCAACTCGTGGGATAAGAGCGTCGGAGCCCGCGATTTCCGCGTGCCGACCGCGGGGACTTATGCGATTCGGATCAAAGCGGCCGGTCGAATTCCTTCGCATGACGAAGTTGTCGAATCCGCCCAGCGATTTCTGGAACATCGTCGTGATGAGCAGGATGCCAAGAATCCCAACGGCAAGAAATATACCCAGCAGCAACTTGAACGGGATCTGGAACATTTTCGTAATGACCGGATGTATACCTACGGCGCACCACGGATCAAGTTGGTATTGCAACTGGGCCCGCAACCGAAAACGTTGGCCGAGTTCGATGCGGATGCCACTGAGAAGGCGCCCAGAATTCACGAATACCGAGCCCGATTCACGACAGAATCGGCTGGCGTCAGTTTTGAATATGCGTATGCCATTCCCAAGGTACTTGAAAACTTCTGGATGCAGGGAAACGACAAATTCGCACGCCCGGAACTGTTACTGAGTTGGTTTGAAATCGAAGGTCCGCTGTACGATGCCTGGCCACCATCGACACACACTCGTATCCTGTTCGACAATCCTGCGAAATCGGATGAGTCGAAGTATGTCGCTGCCGTCTTGAAACGGTTCATGGAACGTGCCTACCGCCGCCCTGTGGATGTCACCGAAGTCGCGTCAAAGTTGGCGATGTTCACGAACGCCCGCAAAGAAAAATCACTGGTCGAAGCCATCAAACTTCCCTTGATTTCGATTCTCACCAGTCCGCATTTTCTTTATCTGGTCGAACCTGCCGAAAACTCAAACGAACCGACCAAGCCGAGTCCCCTCGGAGAATATGAACTCGCCAGCCGGATGTCATATCTCTTCTGGTCGAGCATGCCGGATGACGGACTTTCGAAACTGGCGGACGACGGGAAACTACGTGACATCAAAGTACGCCAGGCTCAAGTTGATCGCATGCTGGACGATCCCCGTTCGGAAGCATTTGTGAAAAACTTTGCTGGTCAATGGCTGGGGCTGCGAAATGTCGGATCAAATCCACCTGCAGAAGATCTGTACCCGCAATACGATCGACATCTTGAGACATCCATGGTCGCTGAGTCCGAAGCGTTCTTCGCCGAGTTCCTGAAGAAAGGGACGGACTGTCGGCAGATGATCCGCTCCGACTTTGTCGTCATCAATGAACGGCTGGCGAGGTTCTATGGAATCCCTGGCGTTCGCGGGGATGAGTTTCGCCGGGTCACAGTTCCCGAGGGTGTTTTTCGGGGAGGGATCGTGACTCAGGCGTCGATCCTGACCACAACGTCCAACGGGACGCGAACGTCACCCGTCAAACGAGGGACTTGGATCTTGAAGACATTGCTCGGGACGGATCCCGGGCTTCCTGTTGCCAACGCGGGTGAAATCGCTCCGAAAGTACCTGGGATCGACAAGGCGACGGTTCGTAAACGGCTGGAGATTCATCGAGAATTGCCGCAGTGTGCCCGTTGTCACAACAAGATCGACCCCCTGGGATTTGCTCTCGAAAACTACAACGCTGCAGGCGAATGGCGGGATCAGGAAGGATTTGGTTACAAGGGGCGAATCGAACGGAACGATCCGAAGATCGATGCCTCGTCAAAGATGCCGGATGGAACCGAAATCAATGGTGTTACCGGGTTACAGAAAGCGATACTGGCAAACGAAGATCTATTCCTGGGGGCTCTGGCCAACAAGTTGCTGACCTATGCCTGTGGTCGAGAACTCGGTCTGGCTGACCAGCCGACGGTGAAGGGAGCCGTTGCCGATTTGAAGTCGAATCAGTATTCGCTCCGCAGCCTGCTGAAGTTTATTGTGTGCAGTGAGCCGTTCTCGGTGAAGTAGCAATTCGGCCAGAATAGGATGTTGATCGGTTCGCAGTCTGGTCATCTGGCGGATTCGGATTTGTGTCGTTTGACGATTACGTTGTCTGCAAAAGCTCATTTGGGTTGAGGGCCCTGCCCTCTTGAGGGATTGACGATGTTTCATATTCAGACTCAACCACTGTCACGTCGGCACGTTCTGCGAGCGGCAGGAGCGGCAATTGCATTGCCGTTTCTCGACGCGATGCTGCCACACGCTCTGGCAGCCCCTTCGACATTCAAATCATGGGGCAAATCAGATGTCGTCAAACCACGAATGATCTGCTGTTACGTTCCTAACGGTGTGAATATTCTCGATTGGGTCCCTACGGATGCCGGTGCGGGGTATACCCTGTCACCTACGCTGAAAGCTCTGGAAGAACATCAGACGGAGTTCTCTGTTCTTACCGGCCTTGGCCATCCCGCTTCACCTGGTGGTCACAGCGGTGCCGATACCTGGCTGACCGCAGCAAACCTGAAGAGCAAGCCGGGGGCCGACTACACAAACAGCATGTCCATCGACCAGTTGGTCGCCCACGTTCATGGAAAAGAGACTCGGTATCCTTCACTTCAGTTAGGAGACATGTCAGGAACAGGCGGGGCAGGCCACAGCCACACTTTGTCGTTCGATATTAACGGGACGCCGCTCCCGTCCGAGAATTCTCCTCAGCGACTGTTTGAACGATTGTTTGTGCCGGAGTCGGCCGGCGATCGCGAGTTGACTCAGAAGCGTTACGTCGAACGGCGTTCGATTCTGGACGACGTCGCTGCCGATGCGGCGGTGTTGAATCGAAAGCTCGGCGTTAACGATCGACGTAAACTCGACGAATTTCTTTCCAGTGTCCGCCAGACAGAAAAGCAGGTCGAACGGTTGCAGTCGTGGATCGACCGGCCAAAAGCTGAGGTCAAGAACACGGGCTTGCAGTTGAGTAGTAAGCCAGGTGACGCTCATGACCGTCCAATGTGGATCGATGTGATGCTGGAATTGTCCTATCTGGCGATGATCACCGACACCACGCGAGTCATCACGTTCGAATGGTCGCGCGAGGCTGGTGGTTATGGTGGCGGCGGTGAAAACCATCACGAGTTGTCTCATCACGGTGGCGATGCCGGAATGCTGGCCAAACTGGCTGTGATCGACAAGTTCCACCTGTCACGTCTGGGCCGATTCCTGTCGATGCTCAAATCAACGGAAGAGGCTGACGAACGAATGCTCGATCGCACCATGGTTCTGTACGGCAGCGGCATGAATTCCGGCAAGGGAGGCGAACACTCACCTCGCAACCTGCCAACGCTGATTGCAGGGGGCCAGAAACTCGGATTGAAGCACGGGCAACATCTGGCGTTCGATCCCGACAAACATCCTCCACTATCGAACGTACTGTTAACAATGGCCCAGAAAATGGGTGTGGAGACCGAAAAATTCGCCGACGCCACAGGAACCCTGGCTGGCCTTGTCGGTTAATGTTTCGTTTGAGAATACCCTGCGAGTTCGGCGCGAGTCGCGTGTTCGGCGCGGGTCTCCGACCCCGCCGAATCGGCTGACCGCAGGTCTCCTCTTCTAATCAAATAGCAAGTTTGAGGTCGCCCTGTCATGTCAGACTTCTTCGGCATTCGCTGGCTGATTGAAGCCGATGTCTTCCCGGACTATCAGGACGAACTCATTCGTACTATCCGTGAAACAGGAGCAAAGGCAACTTTGTTGACTGCCGTCAAAGCAGGTTATTTATTTGAGGAGACTGGGCAACCCGATCTTCGTCTTGTGGCCAATAATGAACGTGTCATTTTCCACGGCTGCATCGGTCTGGCTGAGCGAATTGCTGAGCGAACAATTTGGAAACCAGGAATCTACGGGAATTTCGACCGTCTCTCGTGTACCTCGTATTTTCCAGCATTGGGCGAATTCCTTTTGAATGACCGCTATTCCATGTTGCCTCTGGGTGACGTACGCAGAATGAAAGATGAATTGTTCAGCAGTTTTGGCAGCAATGGGCAATTCTTCATGCGACCAAACACGACTCGAAAAGTATTTGCGGGGATGGTGATCAACCACGAGACCTTTGACAGAGACCTCGAACTCGCTTCATTCTATGATGTTCCCGATCATGAACTGGTCGTCGTTTCACGGACGCAATCCATCGTCAGTGAGTGGCGATTTGTCATTGCAGGTGGCCGTGTCATTTGTGGAAGTTGCTATCGTGATCACGGTAATTACTGCCGAACTGTTGCGTGTTCCCCCGAGGCCTTCGATTTCGCAGAACGCGTCGTTCGGTCGGGGTGGGAACCTGACCCGGTATGGACAATTGATGTTGCACTTACCGCAACCGGATCGTATCGCCTGATCGAAATTGGAAGTTTCAGTTTTGCCAATCTCTACGGTTGCGACGTTCGAAATGTCGTAGAAGCTGTTCACAAAGTCGCATTGGATTATTGATTTCTGCTGAGTCGACGATCTGAACTACCTCGATTGTACGCTCGCTACTCGCCGTGTCTGGTAATCGTATCCCATCATGTCAAACTCAGATGAAGATCTCGCCCGGGAAGCTGAACGGCAACGGATGCAGAGCCTCGACCTCGCCGTCAGGGCGGGGGCCATCAACGCGTTGATCGGTACCGTTCCGGTCGTCCTGCTGGCACTGGTAGCTGGCATGAAAGAAGACGACGTTTCAGAGAGATTCTTGCTAGCCACATGGAGTCTGATCCTGGCATCGATGTATACGTTCTTTGTTGGAATCTGCAGTGGTTGGCTGGCCCACCTTTCGACATCGAACACCAACGTCTCGACAAACTTGATGTCAAGCGTCATGGCGTGGGTGGTCAACGTATCGGTCTGGGGATATTTGTTGTTGATTTCCGCTGAAAGTCGTCATTAAATGCACTTCATGCGTGCCGGAAAATGGATACGAAGTGGACAAAACCGCCTTCGCCCACGCAAACGCGCCCTTTCGAACTAAACAACTCCCCAACGCTGAGCCGGGTCCTGCTTGTAAAAGCTTTTGAGAACGTCGTACAGCCGTGGATGCAGGACTTTCATTTCGAACGGTTGTTCGAAAAATGTTTCCGACGCGACTGCAAAGAATTCAACTTCACTCGTTGCTCCGTATTGATCGAGCAGCGTTCGACGTCCGAGTTGGGACTGATTCACCAGTCGGCGATATTCATTTCGCGTCACGTCTTTCCATGTGCGAAACTCTTCTTCCGAATCCATCGGCGGAATCCCGTCGACGTCGCCATCGACCATATCCAGCAGATGAGCAAATTCATGGAGAATGACGTTGCGTCCATCAGGTTCGTCGCGGCATTGTCTCACAACATCTTTCCATGACAGCAGGACCGGTCCATTGCGGCTTGTCTCGCCGATCCTGGCGTCCTGAGAATGCAATTCGAGCCCTGATTTGTCTCGAACGATTTTCGTTCCGACATAAACTTCGGGTTGAAGGATCACGGATTGCAAACGGTCGAATGGTGGGTCGGGAAAACCAAGTCCCAGCAGTGAAGCATGCGCGGCAACGGTGACTCGCATTTCATCCGTCAGAACTAGACCAACAGAGACTTCGATCGACTTTTCTGCCACGAACCAGCGAATGTCTCGGAGCAACCGTCCCCGTTCGCCGAGATCGAGAGTCGCGAAATGACGGCAATTGGATTGAACGATCTTCAACCACTCCGGTGGAAACGGTTCGCCAGCCAGTTTTCGACGTCGTCGGTTCTTCATCCATTGAAACAGCATCAGGCAGAGATCTCCTGCAGTTCGCTAATCCGCCGTTCCAGGAACCGCTTTTCTGGAATTTGCTGAGCGAACTGCAATGCTCGCTGGTAAGACTTCAACGCTTCGGCTCGCCTTCCCAACCGCCTGCAGAGATCCGCGCGAGCAGCATGAGCAAGGTGGTAGTCCGATAGCTTCCCCTCAACCAGGATCGTGTCGATCAATTGCAATCCTGCCTCGGGGCCATCACGCATGGCAATGGCAACGGCACGATTCAAGGCAATAACTGGAGATGATTCCGCCACCACGAGCAGGTCATACAGAGTGACAATCTGTGACCAGTCGGTTTCAACGGTACTTCGTGACGCGGCGTGAACGGCAGCAATGGCGGCCTGAATCGAATATGCACCGACAGTCAATCCGGCAAATGCCCGGTCAACTAGAGTTCGCCCTTCCTGGATCAATGTCTGATTCCAGCGACTTCGATCCTGATCCTCCAGTAGAATCAGGTCACCCGTTTCCGAAACACGAGCGGTCCTGCGGGATTCATGCAAGATCATGAGCGCCAACAGTCCCAGGACCTCGGGGTCTGGCAACATTTCGCTGAGCAGTCGCCCCAGTCGGATGGCTTCCCCTGAGAGATCAGGACGCGTCAGCGTGTCACCCGACGATGCCGAGTACCCTTCGTTGAAGACAAGATAAATCACAGACAAGACGGAGTCGATTCGATCAGGAAGGTCGGCGACTGAAGGGACTTGATACGGGATTCCCGCATCCCTGATTTTCGCCTTACCGCGAACAATGCGCTGAGCGATCGTTGGGGCGGAAGTGAGAAATGCTGCCGCAATTGCTTCGGTAGTCAGGTCGCAGACTTCACGGAGCGTCAATGCAATCTGAGTCGCCGACGACAATGCGGGGTGACAGCAGGTGAAAATCAGTCGCAACCGATCGTCTTCGACTTCCGTATCTGCTTTTGATGCGTTGGCAGAACTGATCGCGTCGATCCTACGGGCAATTTCTGGCTGTACAGTGTCGAACAGTGAACGGCGTCGCAGCACATCGATCGCTTTGAATCGCCCGGTCGAGACCAGCCAGGCTCGCGGATTGTCGGGGATTCCTTCTGTTTCCCAGCGTTCTGTTGCAGCGATGAACGCTTCATGAAGTGCCTCTTCGGCGAGGTCAAAATCGCCAAGCAGGCGGATCAATGTCGCCAGGACCCGACGTGATTCGGTGCGGTAGATCTCGTCGATAATCGGGTGGACTGTAGACATGTTTCAACGGCATCGGCGCCAATGGTGTTTCTCCCACGCAACGATCAGGGAGCTTGAATTCGGTCTCGATTGATGAGTCGCCCTAGTGCGGATCGCACTTCCGTGTCGCGTCGAAACATGGGTTAGACGCTGGAGTTTGATGCCCGCGGGGCGCCACACTGAAACGGGATGCCCTCTATTTCTTCAACAGTTCAATCTCATACAACTTCGGCCAGTTCTTTCCGGTGACGAACAACCGTCCACTCGCTTCGTCGAAGGCAATACCGTTGAGTACATCTTCCTTGGATCGCTGGCGCGACGGATACAGGTTCGACAGATCGATCCAGCCGAGAACCTCACCTGAGTCTGGGGAAATTCGAGCGATCCGGTCTTCGTACCAGATATTCGCCAGGATTTCTCCTTTCACGTATTCCAGTTCATTCAGCTTGTCGACCTGACCCTGACTGTTTCGAACTCGAACACGTTTGACGACCTCAAACGATTGAGGATCCAGATACCTCAGCATGGATGTACCGTCGCTCATAATCAGATGCTTACCATCATTCGTCAGACCCCAGCCTTCGCCCGAATAACGAAATGTTTTCAGTTGTTTCAACGTTTTCAGGTCGTAAACAAACCCCAGATGGTTTTCCCAGGTCAGTTGGTAAATACGATCGTTCAGGATCGTAATTCCCTCACCGAAGTAACTGCGATCCAATGGGACAAACAATTCCACCCGTCCCGTTTTCAGGTCAACCTTGCGAAGCGTCGATTCCCCTTTCTTTCCGGTTCCCTCGTATAACTGTCCGTCTACTATCACGAGTCCTTGAGAGAATGCCGCGGGATCGTGTGGGAAATCTGCGACGACGCGGTACGGTGTAATACCGCGATCGCCCCGCTTGAATTGGGCGGCAATGGGACACGACGCAACGCCAACAACGATGAGGGCAGCGACAGGCAGCCACCACCGTCGCAGCGAAAAACGCGGGAATTGCCCTGAATCCGACACGTGACCATCCATGAGTCGATCTTCTTCGAATAACTGAGCTCAAAAAGTACCGGGGCCGATCTGAATACTTTGACGCAGTCGTGATCGCAAGTCCAGACGAATTGTGGTCTTTCGCCATTTGACGACAACCACAGCCGCATGCAGTTCGGGCACCCACTTTTCAAACGTCTACTTTGGCGCTGGCTGCGTCGATGCATCAACCCATACCTCACATTACTCCCACCCCCCCCCTTTCCTCCTGCTGCGACTGGCGCCGTCCCATCAACTACTGCCGATCTGTTGCAGCTCAAACCGTCCGAATTGACACTAATCGCCGTATCCCTATAATTTGCCACACTATTTGAGCCCCGCCTTCGTTCGCAGATTGCGGTACGAGGGATCGGGGATTCGCCGTTTGAATGCAAGGGGATACGACATGGCCGGGAAGGTGATTGAATTCACGGATGCCAATTTTCCGACGGAAGTGCTTAGCTGCCAAGACCCTGTGTTGGTCGACTTCTGGGCTCCGTGGTGCGGTCCGTGCAAGATGCTCGCCCCTGCCATTGAAGAATTGGCGAACACGTTTTCCGGGCGAGTTCGCGTCGGAAAAGTGAATACCGATGACAATCCGGGAACTCCTTCTGAATATCGAATTACCGGAATTCCGACAGTAATTCTGTTCAAAGGTGGGCGGGAAGTGCAGCGATTTGTAGGGATGACCCAGAAGTCCAAGCTCTCTGCGGCTCTCGACGGACTGTTGTAAGCAAGTTTTCGGAAACTGGAATTGAGCTCGTCGGATTTTCCGACGAGCCAACGATGTTCGGGACAATTCGACCAGGCCTGCAAGGATTCGCGGGCCTTTTTGGGAAGGATTCCTCTCATGGACGAGCGGAAGATCGATGCCCCGCCTCAGCGAAGCAGTGCGCATGTCGAGCACCCCCATCACGATTCCAAGACCGTTTCGATAAACGGGACGGAATTGCGAATCGATTTGCCGCACATCTCGGATTCGATTGGAGTGGCACCGGCGGCCAGTACTGCCCCTAAGCCAGCTGCTGCACATTCGCCAGCCCGTCCAAACTCCCAATTGCTTCTTGAAGCTGGCCGAATCCTGGAACAGCTCCAGCTTCAAGATGCCGACCTGTCTGAACGGCAGGCACTTCTCGAGGAACGTGTCGCCGCATTTGAGGCTGAAAAACGGCAGTTTCAAATTCGCCAGCTTTCGAACGAAGCTGCACTCGATGAACAGCGCCGAAAGCTCGTTGCGGAAGAGATTCAACTCGCCAATCGCCTGACGGAGACTCAGTCACTTCTTGCGCAAATCGATGCGGCACGACTGGCTGTCGAACACGAGCGGGCAGATATTGAAAAACGCAGGGAAGCCTTGCGCGAGGAATTGCTCGCAGAATTGAAGTCAGACCGTCAGGCGATCGACGAAGATCGTCAGGCGGTGACCCTGGAATTCGAACGGGCAAAATCGCTGACGTCGAGTCTTGAACAGCGACTCCAGGAAGCGACCGTCGAAGCCGAACGCCTGATTCAGACCGAGCGTGAGCGGTTGTGGCAGGCTTTGATTACGGAATGGGAAGATCGACGTTCTCAGTTTCAGCGTGAACATGATGCCTGGATGGCGAGTGTTCAGGCCGAAAAACTGGAGATTGAACGGGAAAAAGCCTTCTACGAAGCAGCGGTTCGTAACGCCGAAACTGACTTCGCTGCTACGCGACTGGCGCAGGATGTTGAACTGCACGCGATGCGTGAGGAACAAATCGCCGCCATTCAGATGGAGCGCACCGAACTCCTGGAAAAGATCGTGGCCGAGCGTGCCGAATGGGAACAGACGTTAGCGGATCAGCGAGCCGAACTTCAGGCTGCTCGGGAACAGCAGGCGAGCGAACTGGAAGCCGAGCGTACAAAGCACGCCGAATTTCTGATGGAAGAACGGAACCAGTGGCAGGCTGAACACGAGGAATGGAATACAACTCGTTCATCGCAACTGGCGGAGATCCGCGGGGAACGAGCGGTTCTGGAAAATCGAATTCGCTTCCAGCAGGAACATCTGGAAAAGCTACGAGCGGATCTGGATCGAGCGCAGAACGAACAGCGTCGTGAGCGTCAGGTTGAACGTCAGCGAGTGGAAGACGACGGTCGGCAAGTGATCCGCCGGATGCAACAGATCGATCTCTATCGCGCTTCAATCGACGAACGTGAGAAATCACTGGAACGTGAACGCGAGGTGCTCGAAAAGTCACGCCGCGCGTTTACCAGTAGTGTCGATGTCGATCGACTGAACCTGCAGCGTGAACAAAGTGCCTGGCAGGCAGAACGGCAAGCACAGCAATCAGAGCTTCTGAAACAACAGGAACTGTACAGTTCCCACGCCGAAAGTTTGGAAAGTCGACGAATCCGGCTGGAGAAACTGCGGTCGGAATTGGAAGACACCCATCGATCGACTTTGGAAATGCGGTTGGCTGTGGAAGAGGCCTGGGTGGAACTGACACAGACTGCAGGACAGGAAGTGGCTCGCCAGCGCGTCGAGCAGGTGCGCAATACGCTGGTAGGATACTATCGACAGTTGCACGAAGGACTGGTCGAACAGCGTCGCGAACACCTCGATGCTCAGGCAAAGTTCGAACGATTACGATCGGAATTCCATGACGAACGTCAAAAACTCATGGAATGGATTTCGACGCGCGATCAGGAGCTGCGCGTTGGAGAAGAACGCCTGCGACTGTCAGCGGCAGATGCCGCCACGCGTGATGCCGCATGGCAGTCGGCACGTGATCGCTGGATGCACGAAAAGTCGGAAGCTGAACAAGTGATCCGCAAACTGCTGGGTGAACTGGGTAATCAACACCGCGACCCTCAATTGAGCTTGGCCAGTGGTCATTCGCTGCTGGCATCCATCGCCGAAGCAACGCAGCCACGCACTGGCGACGTAATGGATTGAGGTTTACGTAACGTTCAAGAGTTGACGAGGTGGGACAGGGGTTGGACGAGCGGTGCAAAGTCGCGAACGATGGCACGCGCACTTCGCAGTCCGTCGACGGCTGCACTGACGATTCCGCCGGCGTATCCCGCCCCTTCGCCAACCGGATAGAGACCGTCAATGTTCGGGCACTGGCGTGACTCAAGCGTTCGATCGATTCGGATCGGAGAACTTCCTCGCATCTCTGGTCCGACGAGGATCGCATTCTTGAGGAAGTCGCCCCGTAGTTTGTGATCCAGGATCGGCAGGCTTTGTCGAATGGCATTCGCGACAATCGGAGGGATGACCTGATCCAACGCTACTGGGCGCACTCCACGCTCGTAAGAGCAATCGAGCTTGGCGTGTGAATCAGGTGTACGGTGCTTCAGAAAATCCTTGGCCGTCTGGATTGGGCAATGGTAATTGGCGTCACCGATTTTAAACGCTGCGGCTTCGTACCGCTGTTGAAGGTGCATTCCAGCAAGCGGGTGGTTGCTGCCAAATTCATGAGGCTCCAAAGTGACCATCACTCCGCTGTTTGCAAACGGTGTGTCATGCCGGGAATTGCTCATTCCATTTGAGCAAAACATTTCGGGCTCGCTGATACTGGGGATAATGATTCCCCCGGCACACATGCAGAAGGTAAATACATCCTTTTCTCCGCGCGCCTGCAGGGTGTAGTCTGCGGCCCCCAGTAGCGATAAGTATTCGGAACGTGCATATTTGTGTTTGTTGATCTGGTCCTGTGGCTGTTCAATTCGCAGGCCCAGCTGAAAGGCCTTCTGAATCATCGGCACACCCTGATCATAAAGCGCCTGGTACGTGTCACGAGCACTATGGCCGATCCCCAGGATGGCATGATTCGTGGGGAGATAACCACTGGACGTCTGCAGACCGCAAACGCGTCCCTCACGAATGTCGAGCCCTTCGAGGCGGCAGCCGAAACGATATTCGCCCCCGAGTGCCTCGATCTTTCGTCGAAAATTACGGCAGATCATCGGGAGCTTGTTGCTCCCGAGATGGGGTCGATTTTCATAGACGATCGAGGACCGCCCACCGCATTCCACAAATCGTTCAAGGACCCATTCGACATCCGGGCCTTCCAGCCGACAGGTCAGTTTGCCATCGCTGAAACAGCCCGCTCCCCCTTCACCGAAAAGGTAGTTGTTTTCGCGATCAAACCGACCACCCCGATCAAAGTCGCGCACCGCAGGAACGCGTTCTTTGACGGCAGGACCTCGCTCCAGAATCAGCGGGCAGTAACCTTTCCAGGCGAGGTAGTAGCCTGCCAGAAGCCCGGCAGGACCTGATCCAATGACAACTGGCCGATGTTGAAGTGGCAACTGGCCATTCGCGGGGTCGTCGAATGTCGGGGGCGCGAAGGATTGAATATCGCTTTTCAGCCGTCGCTGAACCGCTTCCGAGTTCAAGACTTCATCAGGGATTTCGACCAGACTGGTGTATACGAATTTCAAGTCCCGTGCAGACCGAGCGTCGAGGCTCTTTTTCAGGATCCGCCACCGGGTTAGCAGATCTGGAGCGATCCCGAGTCGCTGCGCAAGATGCTGCGGCAGTTCGGACTCGGGAACTGTAACGGGCAATTGAAGATTGGAAACTCGCAGAGGCATCAAACCGCTTCACAAAAACAGGTACTTCGGGATACCCGTTGTAACGTGGCGGAGGCGTCCCGCAAAGAGTGACGCCCAGTCATCGCCTCGATTATTTGGGGGTTTCCAGTTTGTAGTCCGCTTTGTTCGTCCCTTTGACAACAGTTGTTTTCAGTTCACTGTTGGAGTTGTATTTGGCCGGAATTTTCTCCTCAAAAATTGGCATTTTGGGGCTATCGGGGGCGTCGTAGGCAGGTTTTTCACCAACTTGGGTTCGTGCCCGAATTTCGACCCGCATTTCGCCCAGCGGAACGTCTTCTCGATAGCTTCCGTTGGTGATCTTACCGCCCGTGGAAATCCCGACACCGTTGCTCGGCATGAAACTGATTTGCCCTTCTGCGAGCGGAGTTCCGTCAAGAGTTACCTGCCCGCTGACCGGGGCTTTTGCCGGCCCCTCATCCTTTTGACAACCCACCAGAATCACGAATCCCAGCAGACACAGTATCGAACGGAGTTTCAGCATCGATCTTGTTCCTAAGACTGAACGATTCAGATGATTATCGTCATGAAATGAAGACCCACCAACCGTACGGGAAATGCAAGACGGTCGTTTCCCGTACGCGTCGGCCAGGTAAACTGAATAGGCGGCTGGAATCAGAAGTCACCAACAGTTTCGCCACCATCCATGGTCCCCAGAGCCTGCCAGGTTCCCAAAAAGATGTTGTTGCTGACGAAACGGACGGCGCCGTCGCCCATCAGGACATGGACTCCGCCAACATGCCGACTGCGAGCTGCCGCTTGCTGATTACCACCTCCCAGACAGGGCATCATTGGATCGGTATTCGCTGCGCCACAAAAATTATTGGTGTCTGGATTCTTGGAGTTGGGGTTATTGGTTGTCATAAACTGAAATGACACGAAGCTCGGATCGTCGTTGAAAAAATCTCCGCGAACGTCCCAGGGATTCGCATTGTCGACCCGCGACATCAGAATTTCTGACATCAGCATGGTGTTCGACGTTCCATCCGTAAAGTTTGCAAACTTGCTTGATCGGGGTGTTGATGGGTTGTCGCTGAAATAGCCAAACGGCGCCAGGGCCGTCGGGTTTGCGATCTGAGGACGAGTGACATTTCCCCAGTTGACGACATAGCCGCCGCGAGATCTCCAGTAGCTGTCGCCGGTCCAATAGCCATCACGATCACTGGGGCACGAATAGATTGGCAGTTTTTTCGCGATCAGTCCCGTCATCGCATTCTGCACACAATTGGGGGCTTGCCAGAAGCCGAGCGAGAAATTGTATTGATTGAAGAGAGGTGCCTGATCGAGTTGTGGCCACAGGCTGACGACGAAGGTGTGCCGTGGGGTCACAGTTGCCGCAAACGGCAAAACGTTGCTGATGTCATGGTAGTTGTGCATTGCCAACCCCCATTGCTTCATCTGATTTTTGCACTGGGTTCGACGCGCGGCTTCGCGCGCCTGCTGAACTGCAGGAAGCAAAAGCGCGATCAGCACTGCGATGATGGCAATGACCACCAGCAGTTCGATCAGTGTAAAACCACGTTGCCGTAAGCGAGTCATGAGAGTCCTCCAGAAATAGAAACGAGAGAGGAATGAGATGTTCCTGCTCAGGCTAGGGTTACAACCCTTGGAATGTCAAGCGTTATGTCACTGTGGCGATTGCCTTTTTGTGCCACTTGTTCGCAAAAGAGGGCACGATATCATGCTCCAGCTAATCACCGTCACTATTCCCAACATTCTCTTCGTGATCCGTACAACCCTCACCGTCCCAGCCCCTTCAAGGACAGCTCGAAATGACGTACACCATCAATGGAATCGGGACGACCTATTTTGGGAAATCGAATCAGCAGTCACAGGATGGAGTTTGCAGTTCGTGCAATAACCGCGGCAAGCTTCTAAGTTATGAGACTTGGCACTGTTTCTGTGTGCTTTTCATTCCTCTGATTCCCTTGGGAAAGAAGCAGATCCTCGACTATTGCCCGTCGTGTACACGGCACCGAGTGCTTCCCTTTCACGAATGGGTGAAAATCCGGGACGCTGCCATCGATGAAACGGTAACTCAGTTTTCAGCCTCACCTGACGATCCTGATGCAGCGATCAAGTTGCATGCCACGCTGGCTGCTTTCCAGAAACAGGACGATGCGACGAAACTTGCCGAGTTGATGAGTTCCAAGTTTCCTGAAGTAGCAAGAGTGCTGTACCACCTGGCTGCGTGGTACGAAACGACAGGCAAACCGCTGTCCGCGAATCCCCTGTTCCTGAAGGCTTATGATCTCGAACCCGATAACATAAATTATCGCCGGGCAGCCCTGCTGACATTCGTTGAGGAGGGAAACGTCGATCAGGCCAAGTCGATGATTCAGCCCTTTTTGCCGGGAACGGAAAACTATCAGCCAGCCATGTTCTATGCGCTCGCCGCAGGGTTTCAGAAGCAGCAGCGGCACGAAGAAGCCGTGCAAACATTGCGAATGCTGCTGGACGCATCACCCGGTCTTCGGTCTGACCCCACGTTCCGGAAAACCTTGGCAATTTCAGAAAAAGCGATGGGTGTGGAAGAATTGACGATCCCCGCCGATCCTTTTTATCGTTCAAAAGGCTTCCTCTGGGTGTCGGGGTTTACCACTGTCCTGGCAGCATTGGCACTCTACAATTCCTATCTCGCATCCAACCGAAGCGTCACCGTTGTGAACGGTCTTCCAATTCCCATCTCAGTAAAAATTGACGGACGACCTGATCTACAATTGTCGCCCGGCGATCAAAATCAGACGATCCTGCCGGAAGGGACACATGAAGTCGCTGTAACGGTTCCTGCTGATCAATTTCCCGCGATGAAGTTTGATGTGACCACCAGCTGGTGGGAACGCTTTATGCGCAGACCTGCATTTGTTCTCGATCCCACCAGGTCTGCCGTGGTCCTGTGGGAAGAGGCAACGTACATGAAGGTGAGGCCAGGTCAACAACCGCCGGAAAATCGATCAGAAATGCGCATTGGCGAGTTGTTTTCTTACTTCAAACATATCGACTATCGATTCGAGGAATTCCCGGCTCAACTGACCGTCAAGAATTCTTCGAGTGTTGTGAAGACTCGGATGTCGATCTTGCGGGATGACCCGGCGACCTTAATTCAACGCTCGCAATTCATGGGAACTCCCCCTAATGGACTGCTGCCGTTTCTGGAAACGCATCTGATGGCTGCTCCAGAACGAAATGATCTGATGCTCATTTATACAGCCTGGTCAATCACCGAAGGACGTTTCAATCAGTGTCGGGACTTCCTGAAGAAGCGATTGACGGATCGCCCCGCGCGTGTCGATTGGCACCGGGCCTATCAAGCAGTCAGCTTCCGCGGCGTACCGAACGCCGAAGCGAGAAAGCTGCATGAGCAACTTACGCAAGAATATGACGTGCTGCTGGCCAAGGAGCCGAACGACCCTTCAATGCTTTACCTGCGAGGGCGCATCGAGAATCGAGGGTCGAAATCGTTGCCCTACTTCGAAAAGGCTCTGGCTGCCGACCCGCAGTTCCCGTACGCACTCTATGCCATCGGGCACAGTCGCCTGGTCAAAGGAGAATTCCGGGAAGCCTTGGAATTACTCACGAAAGCCGCGGACGCAAAACCTGGTGAAATAACGTTTGAACACCAGCGACTCCTAGCACAGTTCGCTGCCAGGGATTTCGTGACTCTGGAAAAATCATCGCGTGAACAGCTTGCCAAAGCTCCGCTGGATTCATGCGCGTTGGAAACACTGCTGAAAATTCTTATCGCGACGAAACGTGCGGCCGAAGCAGACAAGGAATTTGATGCCTATTCCACTCGGTTTAAACAAATGGCGCCACCACAATTTCACTCGATGGTGCTCAATACCAAATGGACACTCGCCTCTCTGAAGGGAGATTTCGAACTGATTGATCGTGAAGCGTCGGCGACCCCGACTGACCAGGCCCGACAGTTTGCGTTCTTCGCCAAGCTGCAATTGAACCAGTTGGCTGATCCCCCAGGAACGGCACAGCCAGGCTGGCATCTGTGTCGTGAAATCGTGGCCCGCAGATTGGGTGACGACAAGGCCGCACAGATATCACGCGACGCGGCAATCGCTGCACTTGAACAACAGTCTGAAGACGACTGGGCAATTGCCGATCTGTTGCGTCGATCGAACGACGTCAGTTGGGAGGAAGTCGAAGATATTGTCACGGATCCGACATCCAAAGCGATCGTCCTCGTGACGCTCGCTCGTGAACGGAAAGAGATTCGCAGCAAATTGCTCAAACTGGCTACGAAGTTGAACTTCGATTTGGAGTTCCCTCATTACCTGCTGAAACGGGAAATCGAAGACCTTAAGAAGAAGTGACGGTGCCACGCGATCGAAGCCATTCAACGGATACGGGGGCTTAAACGATGAATCAACAACTGATGTGCCACTGCTTGACCGCTTTTGTTCAAGCAGTGCGGAGAGCGAGAGGAAATCGTTTGGGAAAACGGCTCATACGGCCGGTTTGAGGGATTTTGGATAACACTGTACCGCCTCTGCACTGCTTCTCCGAGGACTCCGAAGCAGTGGCACATTCATGTCGGTTCAAACGCGAAAGCAGTGCCATCCTGCTCACCTGCGACTTCAATTCGCAGATGCGGCACATCGGAAACCGACGTGGGACATTCCTGTATCGGGTGAACAGCCATGACGAGCACTGGGGCGATATCGACTGCAGTAGCTGTCGTGGCACAGGAATGAGCCACCGCGCTGGCTCCGTTGGGGTTGAAACGGTCGCAGGGGGTCGTTGCTTCGGTCCGGGCCTTGCGGATTTACAGTGACGCCAGTCCGAGCCCGATAAGCCTCGCGATCATACCAGTCGCTACACCATTCCCAGACATTCCCAGACATGTCATACAGGCCGTTCCCGTTTGGAGGGAACGACTTTACGGGCGCGGTTCTGACGTAGCCATCCTCTTTCGTGTTGTTGAACGGAAACTCACCCGTCCACAGGTTTGCCTTAGGATCTGATGTGGTCGACGGTTCACTCCCCCAAACGTACCGAGTGCCGTCCAGTCGACCACGTGCAGCAAATTCCCATTCCGCTTCGGTAGGCAACCGCTTTCCCGCCCATTTTGCATAGGCGTTGGCATCGTCCCAGGAAACCTGCACGACAGGATGATCTTCGCGCCCCTTCAGATCGCTTTGGGGACCTTCAGGATGTTTCCAGTTCGCGCCTGGGGTCCATCTCCACCACTGTCGAAAATCGTTCAGGGGAACTTTCTCGTTGGTGGGTGTAAAGACCACCGCACCTGCGACGAGCATATCCGGCGTTGGCGGGGGAGTCCCGGGAGGGACCTGAGCCATGATCTCTTCAGCCGATGGTGCCTGTTCGGCGGTTGTCACATAGCTCGTCGCATCCACGAACTTCTGAAACTGGGCATTGGTCACTTCCGTGACATCAATCCAGAAGCCGTCAACTCGAACACGATGGATTGGCTTCTCATCATCCCAGGCATCTTTATCGCCTGTTCCCATTCGAAATTCGCCCCCAGAAATCCAGACCATTCCGGGCCGATCCGCGCCCGGGCCTGAACCTGAAGGCGCTGCTTTCTTGACTTGTTCAGGCGGAACTTCGCCGGGGCGGTTCATTCGGCTCAGACCGAACGAGATCCCAAACGCAACTGCTCCCAGAACCAACATGAGGGCGATTTGTGGAGTTTTAGCTGGCATGTTTTTGATGGCTGGAACCGCATTTAAAACAATTGATATCGCGATGATGACCATCTCAGATTAGCAGGTTGAATGAAAGAAATCTTCCAATATCCGGCATCTCCGCACCATCGAAATTCTTCTACGTTCGCAAGCATCCGTTGGTGGCATTCCGCGAATCAAGAAATGGAAAGTCCCGACAGAAGTAACCGTCACTTCATTTTTGGCGTGAGCTGGGATATCGTTCGCCCGATTGACACGGATGTTGAGATCAGCGTCTGTGTTGAGTTTCGATTGAAACGACCTCCAACGCGACGTGTGAACACCATGCTGGCCGAAACCACGAACGTTCTGATTGCTACCGCTCGAAACAATCACGCGACAGCAACTCAAGTCAATAACGCGGCACAGTCATTCTTGAATGCGGCGGTCGATGCCAGTCCGAAAGATATTGGATCAGCACTCCGTTCACTCGGTCGACACCTGGATCTGCCCCCGCAACGGTCCGCCGTGCTGGCACTCGTTTGTGGGGCATTGATCGAACGGGGAGCCGATCCCGAACTGATCGCCGACCGCCTGACCGATGGTCTTCGCCCTTTGCTGGTTGCGGCCGTCGAACTGGCTGGAGCCGGGATGAAACGAATTCCGCAACTCACCCAGGAAGAGAACCCCGCTGAGGTGTTTGCGGCGATTCTTCCGGAAATCGGGGCGACGATGCCTGACCAGTTCGCAGCCTGGGAAGCTCTCGATCAGTACTGGCGGCCCGTGATTGCGGTCTATTCCGTCAGTTCTCGCGCTCGAAATGCAGCGAAGCCATTGTTTGAACTGGCCTCGAAAATCTCGCAGTTACACGAAGGAGGCCACTGGCTGGCCTTGATGTTGTCGGTCCTTGATGACGAACCGGTTCTCGTGATTGAACCGCTGGCATCCATCGGTTTCGTCGGCAGAATTTCTGGAGTCGTCGACAATTTTCAGTTGAATACACTTCTGATGGACGTGTTTCCACGGACCCCATCAACGGTGGGACGCCGAGTCACGCCGACCGCTGCAAATGTGGCACGCGGAGAAGGCCCGCAAGTCAGCGACGAAACCGTCTCGTCGAAATGGAATCTTTACACGTTTCAGGGGCTGCAATCGGATGGAAGGCTACCCGATCCCAGCCACACGGAAGCCACGGAGGCATGGGTCTGGAACGAGGGGATTCCGGCTGATATTCCGCAGTTCGAGGGATATCGCGTGGTACTTCTCGGGCCATCTTCGTATGCACGAAGCTGGCCGTCGCAGCGCATGTTCACGTCGTTGCCCGCCACAGTCAGGATTGAAAAGGTTCTCAATCCTGCAGAAACGCAGGAGTGGCTGAGTCGGATCGCTGCAGGAAATGCTGGCTGACAGGAAGCCAATTGAATTGAGCTTAAAATCCCACGGCATTCCCGTGACTACCGATTGTTGTCGCGCCCAAGTATCCCCGCATCGGCGAGCGACCAGCGGCCAGACATTCCGCGGCGCGCAGACAATGGGGTTGTTCGTATTTTTCCGGATGCGCCGGGCAACCACAGTGTCTTCGCAATCCCCTCAAGCTGTGCAGCCGTTCAGGTCGATGGCAGGAGCAAGAATTGCCGAAGTCTGCATAGACACAATCCTACAACCAAAACCGGAAGGTTGACCGATGACATTTATTCAGAGTGAATCTGGAGCGGAATCTCCGTTCGTGGCACGAGCCGAACTGGCTCTTCGCTCCCTCAAGCAGACCGTGACGACGCATATCGATCGCGAATCTCGTCTGTGTCATGTTTATGGAGAATGGCAGGAGACTTGCCTGACGCGAACTGAAGAACTGCGTCAACAGGTCGCTGAACTGCAAGCTCGCCTTGCCCCCTGGATGCCGCGTGGCGAAACGCCCCGACTTGCTGTTGTCTCACGAACGGAAGGCTAATCGTAAGGCCACGACATTTTGTCACGACTTCAGACCTGATCGTAACTTTCTCAGCTTCAGCCGCGTCTTCCACGCACTCCGTGTCCGAAATACTTCTTGTACGCGACGAAAGATGGACACAGAAGACAAGGAAGTCACGGAACTCTGCTACGGTTGCAACCAGTTCCAATGAGCCGCATACGATTCTGCCTTGCGCTTGCAGGGCGCGGCAATAGATAAGGAAGATCGCGAGGAAAAGGAGACCTTCGGTCGGTCGTTTCGGCGGGGTCGGGAGACGTCGGGAGACCCGCGCCGAACTGGCGGCACGGATCGACCGCGCCGAATGCGCGTCACGGAGTCGTGTTGCCGTCGTTTTCGGTTCGAATGACCAGTTTGTAATTCGGTTTCGCGATCGCAGCCCCTGAATCGCGTCCATCGGCGGTGACCAGCTTCTCAGTGGATTCGCCAACAACCTGCAGCAGAGTTTCGTTGCCGAGGGCATTGATGACGGTCTTGTTGATGTTCGAAACGTACGATCGAACCAGGCCTCGTTCGATGTCAAATTCGATTGTTC
>CAIWEX010001203.1 GCA_903911795.1 uncultured Schlesneria sp. | reverse complement strand
TGAATGTTCTTGATCACCGCCGCGCCGCTGGAGCGCGTCGGTGCGGTTCCCGCGTATGCCACCGTCAGGGTTGTCCTGGATCGGGAAGGTTTAATTGTCGCTTCTGTCGGAAATCCGATTTCGAACAGTTGAGGGCGCGGTCGACGTGAGGGGCCGTCCCCTGCCATTGCGGTTCCGATGACTGCGAAAGACAAAACACACGACAACACGACTGAGGCCGTCTGCTTCCAATTTGCTGCCATCACGCTAAATCTCCCCACCACTGAAGACGAAGGTCCTTTACAGCCCGCCGTTAACAGCCTATCACGCTGTAATCGGCATTCAAGTTTGCACTTGAGGCTTTTTCGGGACGTGCCCACACAATCAGAACCGTGCGAAAACGCCCCGCAAGATTCCTACGGGGCGGTGATCGGTTGTCGTTTGGGTAACGTCCCCTGATTACAGAGCGTGCTGCAAACATAGGTCATTGTCAAGCATGACAACTTTTATTTCCGGCCAACGAAACTGCCCCCGCGTCGAGCGGGGGTTGGTCAGAACACCGAGACGGTCCGACTACGCTTGCTGCCTCTTCCCAACCTTGTCGCGATAGGCTGCTTCGATTTCCAGGCGAGTAAAGGCATGGCATTCCGAACAACGGACCAACCCATTGCGGATTGTCTCACCACAAGCACGACAAACCGCTAAGTCGCTGGCAACAGCATGATCTGTTGGCAGAGTCTGCAAGTCGCCTGTCGCCAGGAATTCATTCAACATGAATTCAAGGTCGATTTCGGCTTGGGACATTGTTTGCATGGCGAGAGCTCGATTGAGAATGATGGTCAGCAGGGCGTTGGGAAAACATAGATCGTTTTTTAAGCGTGGCAACTTTTATTCCCCACCGATGCGAACACAACCGGCGTGAGGGGCGGGCATCCCTTGCTTTTGTTAATTGCTCCCATGCCAGGCTGCCAATCTTGGGGGAATTCGCGGAAAACGATTTGCCAGCTCACAAAACGTGGGGTAGGTTTTGACGAGCCCGTAATATGAGTGGTCCGCACACCAATTGACCTCGCATTTGTCTCTCTGTGGCTTCATTTGACCAACACCCCGTTGCTTCTCTGCGGGGTGTTGGCTTTTCCCTGGCTCGTCAGTCCGGTCTTCATGCCACCACTGACAGCTTCGAAGTGCCAAAAGATTTTCAACCCTGGGTTAAAGTCCGCAATTTGTTTTCCTGTGGTTGAAGACCCTTGGCGAGCCGTGCTTTCGTGCGTGATCGTCCGTTTGCACCATCCGCAGAATCGGCAGATCCTGAACCTCCGCAGGTGATGGTCGCGAACCGAATGCCGGACCGACAGCACCCGGCAACGTCCAGTGCAATCATTCCGTCCGCACGGCAGTCCAAACGATTCTGGCATCGGACGCCCCTTCACAAAGCCAACGATGGCGGGATTGGTGGAAACCGCATTTGTCTCTACCGTCGACCATTCCAAACGCACGGCTGCATCCCACGTCTGTTTGATGTCGTTCGCAGCCATCGGAATGTTGTCAGCCACGTTCAAGGTGAGGCGAACTGCGTGATGTACAAAGACTGGCGACTTCCCCTTCGGCACTTCTGGCGATACTGCGGTGAATGAGTTCCCCGCTTGAGAAACACGTCGACGATCTGGCTCTCAAGAGGCGCGCCACGAATCGTCGTAACGTGCTTCCACGAGCGAGGGCCTTGCTCCAGGGTCGGTTGATGGTCCACGACACTGTGATCGTGGCTCCATCGCAGGAAGACGACGACTCCGCTGGAGTTCATTTCTTCATTCAGTTCCGCCGGCGTCGTTGACTGAGGTTCTCCGAAGAATTGCGGGACACTACCATTGGCATAAGCCACATACAGCCCGTCATGGTAGCGACTGGATGCCATAGGCTGATGAGCACAGCCTGTGGCCTGGAGTTGCTGGGCCACAAAACGGTACCTCGCCATCGGTTCCGTTTGCGGGTGCCGCACGGCCACGCAGCCGATGCTGTAAATATCCACAGCACCAAACAGAACGATCGCGGCGACGGGCATGATTGAAACCATTCGTTTGGTCACCGCGAAACGTTGTGCTTCAAGGTCTTGATCCTGACTACGAACGAACTGCTCCCGAATGACCTCACGAATCATCACACCAGCCCCGAGGCAGAGCAGCGGTGCAAGGACCGGTACGACGTAACGAGTCTCCAGATTCACAATCAAATAACCAGAACAGTAGATGGCAACCGTCAATGCGACCCACCACGTCACCTGAGTCTGTGATTCTGCTGCCGCCGAGTATCGAAACAGCCTCCAGCCAAGTGCCAAGAAGAACAGAGCAAACCAACCGGGAATCAGGCCGATGCAATTCGATGAGTTGTGCAGGATCAATCGCATCTGGTGCCAGAAATTGCGAACACTGGCGAATGGCGACCAGGGCGTCGCCATCACCGGCTCCATGATGTAATCCGGCGTGAGCGGAGGATGCCACAACGGGTCATGCCCGAAATTGTCCGGTGAGACGTTGGCATGATTGGCTCGTCCCGCATTTGTGAACGTGAGGTGGCCATACTTGGCGGTCAGCACGCCGGCCCAGGAGCCTACAATGATGGCCAGTCCAACTGCTGTTGAAATTACCGGCAGGAGCCGCTGAGATTGCTGTAGCATCCGCGTTCCACGCAATCGGCAGACGCGGTCAGCCATGAATACCACGACGAAATGCGTTACGCAGAAGGCAGCATGTAAGCCTTGGCCAAATAGGCCATTCCAGCGAGAATTCCACCGATGAAGGAACGCCATGAATCGTCTGCGGTCCGCGGGTCGAGAATCATGACGAAGTACCAGTACACGATTGCGCAGGCCAGCAAATCAGGATCGAGCAAGTAGGTGGAGAACCAGATGGCCTGAATCGTCGCACACATCATCATCGCTCGCATGATCGACCTGTTCACAGGCGCATCAGGCGGGAAGACACTGATGGCCAGGCGATGAATGGCACAAATGTAGAGGACTCCGCTCAGTACCAAAACGATTCGGCCTGCAATGAGGTCGTTGACACCCAGCTGCAGAAGCGGAATCATCAACCAAGGGAAGAGCGGCGACCAAGATCCTGTGACGGCGGTCGCTGGCGAATTCATGCTTCGATGCGCAATTTCCGCGTAAGCAACGAAGTCTGCGTTGATTCGGTCTCCCTGAAGCAGGGAAATCAATCCCGAGACTACCAGTAGAATTGCGATCGCTGCAATCAGGCCCGTGCGAGAATTCACTGCAATTCATCCAGAAAGGGGAAGTCGTCAGCCTTTGTACGTCACGAACTGGAGCCAACTCCCGCTAAAAGTCAAACCACATCCCAGCCCCAACTGAGCTCTGGTATTGGCCGGCAAATTCCCATTGGAGCGCCGGGCCTTTGTAGTACTGCACGCCGAAACGCCACAGATGGTTGGTGTCGCCTCGCCATTGCCAACCTGCCTGGGCCGTCACACTGGTGATCCAGCCGAAGTCTTGGCGAGTGTGGCCGTTGACTGCGGCGAACGGGGCTCCGCGAAACCCAAAAACCATCGGCGAATACTGCAATCCATATTGGAATTCCAGCGGTTTGGCACCGCATTCCGCGTTCCAGGCGTAGGCGACTTCCGCATAGGCCTGCGAATGAGGCGTCAGGAAACGTGTCCAGCCAACGATGAACGAGTCGCGGACGTAATTCAAACGATCGTAGGTGGGAACTCGCAGCAGATATTCGTCGCCCGCGTGAGAGCTGAGATGGTAGTACCCAGCCTTATAGGCATTGGGGCCAGATCGCCATGTTGATAAGAAACCCGCCCGGAAGTCGACCGCCTCAAGGTCATCGCTGTGCCCCATGTCAACTCGGGGCAGGGCAGCGCCTTCCAAGTCCAACTGCCACCCTTCAGGATTGATGGCACTTCGATTACCGTACCGCAACAGACCAACGTGTCCACCCAGGGTATTTTCCCAAAGGACGCCATCCCGTCCTTTGATCGATGTCCAGACCGACGACATCCGCGATTCTTTCTCGCCAGCCAGGTAGGCCTTGTACATGAGACCCTGCGGCAGGACTTGCCAGACATGGTCCCCGTTCGCTTCTTCGTCGAAGAAGACTTCACCGTCACCCCGAGGAACGACCGCGTCGGGTTCCTGAAATTGGGCCAAGCTCAAACGGCCAGTGCCAGACGAGCTCGGGTTCTCGTCAGCGGGTTCCGCAAAACCGACTTGAGAAATGTTTCCTTGCTTTTTCGCAGGCTTCTCCAGTCCCAAACCGGCGGATTTTGGGCGAGGTCTCCGTTTCAGGTTGCCGTCCTGACCAACTTGAACCTGAAATCCAAACACCGGTGGTGAGCATTCGTCGGAAATGGCTACATTCGAACCATCCTCTGCGAAAGCGATCATTCCGATGGCAAGGAAAAAGCAGCTCGACCAGCGTATCACGATTGCAACTCCGACCTGCGAAGATGGCCCAAACCGTGAATGAGCTATCGACCGCTCTTGTCGGTTGTGCCTGCGCCGCTGGTTGTATCATTCATGATTGTAAGCCTTCAAAAGCTGGATATACCGCAAGTAGCGAATATTTCACGTACGCAAGCCAGGCAAACTCTGACGGCGAGACACAGGCCGACGATATTGGTGGCTTTCCCGTCGATTCCATCGATCACGATGAGCATCCACCCCTCGGTCGATCGCGACAATCCACCAGGTCAGCCGGCTTCGCGGGGGGGGGGGGGCGCGGCTTCCAGAGGATCAGGTAGGCGGAGAGAAGGGTGAGCGGAAGGACAAGGGCCCAGTGTGCATACGTCCGATGGGTGGCCCGATACGAATCCGGCAGAGTTCCAAAATCGAGTTCCACATCCGGCGCAATCGCATCACTCCAAGCGTAGGCCCCGGCCCTTCCCAACGGATCGTGCGACAGCACCCTAATCTCTGCTTTCCGCGCGTGAACCGTATGCTTCCGTGCGAACATTGGAAACGCGACACCATCGTGAGAAAAGTAACTGCGCACCCACGACGCCGTGAACAACACCGCCATCACCAGCGTGACGCAGCCAACCTTCCGTCGCCAACCTCCGAAGAACTCACGCATTGGTCACGCTCCATCACGTGGGCCAAAAAAAGTTTCACAGTCATCGCTCCAGGACGCCCCAATTGGGCGGAGGCCAATGGGATGTAACTCAACTACGAACGCTGCACGATGAAGTCCTCACCGACCACACTCCCGTCAACGACTTCGATGTCGAAATCAACTTCCCGACGATTGGCAAGAAGGCCATGTTACTCAACGCCCGCTACTTCCCGCCAACCGCTTGCCTGAAAGCCTCAACAAATGTATCTGGTTGCTGTGCGCCTGACAGCGTGATCTTGTCGTTGATGATGAAGAAGGGGACTCCGTTTACGCCGTGCCGTTGGGAGAGTCCCTCACCCTCCTTGATAGCATCCATTCCTTCATCGCTGTCCAGTAGGGCCACGGCCCTTGGACGATCCAGGCCAGCATCGACAACCAGGTCGAGGAGCGTCTGTTGATTGCTGATGTCCCGGCCATCGGTGAAGTAGGCCACGAACAGTGCTTCCACGACGGCATTCTGGCAATCTTGTTGTTCGGCAAGCCAAATGAGTCTGTGAGCATCGACTGTATTTGGCGTCCGTTCAATCTTGTCGAAATCGAAATGGATTCCTTCTGTTTCCCCAACCACAACCACTTTGGCGTCGAGTGTCTGCGACTTTTCCCAACTCCCAAACTTTTTGATGCGGTATTCCTTCCGGCAGATTCCCTCTTTTGGCATGGTTGGATTGAGTTGGAATGGGAGCCACCGCACCTTTACCGGTTCTCCATGAGCGGCGATGGCCTTTTCAAGCCTGCGCTTACCAATGTAGCACCAGGGGCAGATCACGTCGGAGATCACGTCAACGGTGAGATTCATGGCAGGTCCAAACTGAAGATACGCTCAATCAATTCAATGCCGGTGAAGAAACAAAAATATAGCCGATGATTGCCGACCAAACGCCAGTCAATGCAATACAAGTTGCTACTTCCTTCGGCTTGAATAACCGGCGAGTCGTCAACTGCAACAAAACCCGCGAGCGGAAACATTCCGACAAGGGAAAATACCCCAATCGGTGCGATGAGTTGGACGGTTGTACCAACAAATTCTTCCGTCATGCG
>CAIWEX010001202.1 GCA_903911795.1 uncultured Schlesneria sp. | reverse complement strand
GACGCTAGCGCGTTCCGGCTGATGGTCGTATCGCATTCAACGCCTTTGCAACCGAACATTCGATCAGCATGACAACGGTACTTGCTGATGCCCGGGAAAATGAATTCGGTCACCGACAATCAGGCCGCCTTGGTTTCAAATGCGACCGGGTTTTGCAGCGGCTGCTTGAGAAATCTTTCCCCGCGCGCGTTGTAGAAATAGACATGATTCTGTTCAGCCGTCCAGACGGCTCCCAGGCGAACACTTCGCGGACCTCGCAGCAGGAACTGCAACCCACAACGGACTCCTAGTCGAGTCAACGCAATGGTCTGCAGCTCAAACTGTTCCGCGACGAGGTTTTCCTGTCGGCAAAGAGTGTCGTGGACATAGGATCGAAGATTATCCACAGTCCAGACGGAATTTGACTCATCCATCAGCAAGTGGCCTCGGGTTGATGCAGCGGTCGATCTCTAGTGGCAATCTCAGGTGTCAGCATCGGTGGCAGGATGTTGAGATCGGCAGTCCTGACGCAGACCTTGGAACGCTCCAGACGATTCCCCCCGACTGACAGAGTTCGCTTCTCAGGAGCATTCCACGTAACCGTTAAATTCCCGAGTTCACTCAAGGTGGCTTGAACCTTGTTGCCACAACCCTCATTCTATGACCCGCGCGGGGCAGTCAAACGAGTGACGCAGAACCGGTCGGTAAAGACCGATGCGATCATGAAACTGAACGTCACTCGACGTTTGACCATTTTGTGCGCCCCAAAACGTCGAGGAACGATTGCCTCGCACGTTTCAATTGACCTGAGAAAGTACGGCGATCATGGTGGAAGTTTGTTCGTTTCGCGGCTGGCGTTTCGATGTCGCTCAAGTGGGGGACCTCTCGGATGTCGTCACGCCACCGTATGACGTCATCGACAGCAAGCAGCAGGATGCGCTGTTCAAGAAGCATCCCTGCAATTTCATTCGACTTGAATTGAATCGCGAAGAGCCGGGAGACGCGACGCCCGAAACCAAGTACGAACGGGCGGCTGGTTTCTGGAAGCACTGGCGGCTGGACGGGATCATGCGTCAGGAACCGGAAGATGCCATCTACGTCTACTCGCAGGAGTTTGAATGGGAAGGGCAGAAGCATGTTCGCAGCGGATTCCTGGCGCGAGTCCGGCTGGAAGAATTCGGTACAGGAAATATCTTCCCGCACGAACAGACACTGACGGGCCCCAAGGCCGATCGTCTGAACCTGATTCGAGCCACCAAAGCCAATCTTTCCCCGATATTCGGTCTGTATCCTGACGAGTCCGGTTCGGTCCAGCAGATCCTCGACGACACTTGCCTGACACTGACCCCCAGTATCGCGACAGATCACCTGGGAGTGATCCATCGGACCTGGGTCGTGACAGATCACAACGTGATCAGTCGAGTGAAGGCAGGCCTGCGCGACCTGCCAGTCTTCATTGCCGATGGTCATCACCGCTACGAAACGGCTCTGAACTATCGCCGGGAATTGCAGGCCAGTGGGAAGTTGAACGATGACATGGGGGCTCCCAACTTCGTGATGATGATGCTCGTGGGAATGCAGGATCCCGGTCTCCAGATTCTGCCGACTCACCGACTCGTCTCTGGACTTCCGGATATCACTGCTGATCAATTGCAGGAATGTCTGGCGACCTGCTGCGAGGTCGAGCGACTCGGGACAGGCGACCAGGCCGCTCGTGACGCCTGGGACCTGATCGAAATCGATGGAGGCCAGAACGTTTTCGCGTTTGGAACTGCGGCCGACAATAACTGGCTGCTCGCTCGAGTGACCGACACCAGTTCAATGGCGCACTTGGCGTCTGAGCATAGTGAAACGTGGCAGTCACTCGGTGTCAGTCTGCTGCACAAGTTGCTCTTGGAAGATCTGATCTTCAAGAAATTTGGTGGCGATCCTAAATTCCAGTATGTTCATCGCGTCGATGAAACAACGGCCGCATTGAAAGCCAGGTCTCACCAGTTGGCCTGCCTGGTGGCTCCCGCAACGATCGATGACGTGAGCGAAATCGCAGCCGCTCGAGAAACAATGCCTCCCAAGAGTACGTACTTCTATCCGAAGCTGCTTTCGGGACTCGTGGTGAATTCGTTGACATAGCATGAGTGGTTCTCGCTCCGTTGATTGGCAACGGAAGCGCGAACGAAGTTGGAGTATTACGATGGCAGCCGTTCCTGCCGGGCAACGTGCCTGGAAATGTCCTGATTGCGGAAGTGAAGTCCTGCTGCCAATCACGAAGCTGGATCCGCTGGCCTGTGATGTGTGCCTCGCAAAGCTCAAGGGGGCTTCTCGCACTGATGGCTCGTCTGGTGCTGTGACTCAAATCGCCTCAAGCGGACTGGTTCGCCTGATCGCCGTTGGCGCGGGAATGCTGATCACAGGTCTGCTGATTGGGTTCATCGCTGGTCGATGGAGTGTCCCGGCACCAGCCGTTGTTCGACCGACCCGTCCCGATGATGATCCCACATCACGGCCTGTTCCAGTACAGACGAAGGAAACACACCCGTCGTCGAACGCAGATTCAGAAGAGCCCGACGAATCAACCCGACCAGGCCCGGGATATAAGTGGGTCCATGGTTACACCCGTAAGGACGGCGTAAAAGTGAAAGGCCATTGGGCCAAGGATTCCAAGCGATAACCTTGGTAAAATTGGTCACAGGTGCAACGGTGGCACTCAACGCGGGTAACGAGTTTAGAGGGGGCCGGTAACTGAAAGTCGTGGTTCGCTCCGCGAACCAACGCGGGTAACGTTATTTGTGGCTGAAATCGTGAGGTTTGAGGTCGTTGCCTGATGGCGGCGCCGGTAGTTTCAGTCGACTTATCATCTTGATCGCGAAACGGAAGGCACGCTCAAACTTTCAGGGCCATCCGCTTCGCTCCTGACCCTGCCACCT
>CAIWEX010001201.1 GCA_903911795.1 uncultured Schlesneria sp. | reverse complement strand
TCCCGCGTCAATTCCTGCAGCCGATGGTAGGTCTGATCTGTTGCCTGTTGCGAATACAGTTCTGAATTGGGAACGGTCAGGTTCAGGGCTGCGGGCCAGCAGCCTGACAGTCGCTTTCGTTCGACATCCGATCTGATCTGAATCGCTCCCAGGAACGAAGCCAGTTTTCGGGCAACGAACGATTTCCCGCTTCCCGACACACCATGCATCAGAACAATGGAGGGTTGATTCGGTCGAGTCATCTGCTCGGCCAGATTCAGATAGCTTTGCAGAAGTTCTGATTGCTTTCGTATCTCACTCTCGGAAAGGTCTGGCTGTTGCAATCGCAGTGCTGCAACTTTGGCTCGTACCAGTGCACGATACGTCTGGTAATACTTCAAAATGCGCAACCCCGAGTAATCTCCCGTTTGTTGCAGCCACTCATTAAGAACTCGCCAGGCGAATGGTTCAGCTTTGCGATCAATGAGATCCATGACCAGAAATGCCACGTCACAAACGATGTCAATCCAGCGCAGTTCGGGATTAAACTCCAGGCAGTCAAATAGCGTTGGTTTTCCGCGAAACATCACCAGATTTCCCAGGTGAAGATCGCCGTGGCATTCGCGGACATAACCTTGTTCTTTTCGTTTGATCAGAACTTCTTTCAGTCGACCGAATTCCTGATTCGTCCAGGAATTGAGCGACGAAAGTCGCAATTGCAGTTCTTCCGATAAGGACGTTTTTGCCAGCACATCCAGACAGGCCTGAACGACGTCGTGAATTCCGACCGGATCACCGAACGGTGAATCGACGGGAGCAACAGCTGCCTGCAAGTGCAGCGAGGCCACTTCGTGGGCCAGGACGTCGATGGCATCCTCGGATAATGTACCGCGGCTGAGACGCTGATCAAACAATTCTTCCTGAGCGAACTGTCGCATGCGGACCGCGTTTTCCACAACCTCACCGGTTCCGCCAAAACGATAACCATCAGGATCACTCGTCAATGGCACAACAGCGTCATAGAGATCGGGGGCTGTTCGCTTGTTCAGTCGGATTTCGTCACAACAGGCCGCGTGACGGAGTTCTAACGTGGTGAAGTCGACAAATCTAAAGTCGACCGGCTTCTTGAGTTTGTAGGCCCACTCCCCTGTCAAAGCGACCCACGAGATGTGAGTCTCGGCAACCTGGATTTTTTCGACGGGATGAGAATATGTCGCGGAGTTCTTCAGCGATTCCAACCAAACGGGATGCAGCGGGATCTGGCGGTCTGACATTGAAACTTGCCTCATGAGGGCCGTCCCTCAACTCAAATCCAGCCAACGCTTGAGAATTGCAGCTTCCGCTCCGGATAGCCACTCGCCAGCCATGTGAATAAACGCGAATCACAAAGCCGAAGTCGCCACTTCAACCTGCTCTCCGAGGTCTTCATTGTCCACAGGATAATTGGCAAACTGAACGGAATATCGGGATTCAAACCATTCGCGAATCGAAGGAATCGCGCCATCATCATAGGCGGGTTTGACGTGCAAAGTGACTCCATCGACCGAACGTCGGACTTCGCCACCTTCAACAATGACTTCTCCACCTTTCAAAACATAGCGTGGCAGTTCAAACATCCGCTCAATGTCAGATTGTGGCGAGTAAATCGTAATGTCCGCATCAGCTCCGGGACCCAGGTGTCCTTTGTGAGTCAGGCCGAGCATCCGGGCCGGGGCGGCACGCGTGATGATCGCAATTTCGTTGAGGGTGTATTCGCGAGTCAGGTCGGGCAATACGCAGCGTGTTCGCACCCCTTCTGGGACGTTGGCCAGCATTTCTGCGCGCCGGGTTCGGTCCATTAACAGGGCGATAATCTGCGGGTATGCCAGAAATGAGGCTCCGTTTGGATGGTCAGTACTCATCGCAATCCGCCAGGGATCTTGCGCCAGCAGGTACCACTCCAGACCAATTGCCCATTGGAGTGCATGAACCAGACTCTTCTGCTTATACCGAATGGGAACGATGCCGCAGCCCGCTTCCTGCTCAATGTCGCCACTGAACCATTTGCCACCAGTCACCTGATGCAGATAGTGTCCTAATGGACCATCCCCCGTCATCGAACAGGTATTGCCAAACATCACCTGTCCCACGTCAACCGTCAGATTCGGATGCGAATTGACGTAGTCTGCCAGTTCCACCACTCGAGATCCGAATGTTGACTGGTCGTCGGGATCACCTGCATAGCTGTGGAACTGGATGTGGGTCAGATGCCCGCGATGTCCCTCCAGAGCCCGCATTGTTTCCAGCGTCGTCGACCAGTTCCCCGGCATCCCCAGATTGTTGCAATGAATATGTAACGGGTGGGGCAGTCCTAATTCATCAACGGCCGTTGCCATGCCGGACAGAATTTGGCGAGGTGAAATGTCGAAGTAGTCAACGTTGTCGTCGATTCCAGAAACATTTCCAAGGCCGCGACTCTTCCAGACTTCGACCCCTCCCGGATTGACAGCCTTGATCGCATAGCCTTTTGTCGCTTCCAGCAACCACCCCAGATAGGCCCGAACCAATTGAGGCTGTTTCAGCTTCAACTGCTGCATCACATATTGATTGTTTCCGGCAAGTACGAAAAATCCCTTATCCAGAAGTGGAGTGTCGAGGAATTCTTCGTGGGCATGGCGTGCCGTCAGTGGAGGAATGGCAGCATCAAATGCCGTCGTGTAACCCAACCCCGCATACAGGTACCCGGTGGCAAACGTTGTTGGAACGCTACCGGCAATTCCCGAGCGGGTAATCTCGGTCCGTCGCAGAATTCGCCCTTTGCGATGATCATCCGGCAACATTTTTCGCGCGGCATTGACCTTCGGCCCCGCGATATGACAGTGCATATCGACGCCACCAGCCATGATGACCAGGCCGGTCGCATCAATCATACGCGCTGGACGCGTGGCTGGATCTGTTGGAGCAGCGACAATGCGGCCTCCTTCAACCCAGAGGTCGCCAGCGACGCCGTCAATTCCATTGGCGGGATCGTGCAGAATTCCATTTTTGATCAACAACAATGACACAGGGGTTTTCCGTCGAGTTTGGAATCCAGATTGCAGCTTTGAGTCGACTGCTCAGGTACTGACCTGAATGATTGCTTCGTCGAGTTGGCTCAGCAGGCGATCAAGTTCATCGCGGGTTTCGAGATCAAGGCTCCATGCGTTCGGGACACGGCGGTGATCCGTCGTGAACAGACCTTGTTTGTGCAACACGTATTTTTCAACGGCCAGAAAGCCATCCAGCCCTGCTTGCAGTTGCAGGCTGACCAGCGCACAGATCGGAAAGTACAATCGATAGATCGCAGCGTCGTCTTTGCGGTGCAGAGCCTTCCAGAGTGCCACGATGCCACGCAGGAACTCCATCCCCGGCATTGTTCCTGCAATCCCGCGGCGAAAACTGTCGACGAGACAGACGCCTCCTGAGCCCTCGTAGATGCGTGCCTCGCCCGCCGTTGCATCGCGTAACGCGGAAAGATTGGGCCCGATCGGCGATGCTTCCGGCTTGAACAGGATCTTGTCACGTCCAAACCGCTGGAGGAGTTCGACGCAGATTGCGATTGGAATCGGTTGACCGACGTAACCCGATGCATCCTGCACGATCACGGGAATGGAAATCGCTTCCGCAAGTGCAACGAAATAATCTCGCACGGCAGGGATCGGGAGACGGGTCGAGATGGGTGGGATCGCCATCACCGCATCTGCACCTGCTCTCTCTGCACAACGCGCATATTGAATCGCCTGTTTTGTCGATTCCGCTCCGACGCCTGCGAAATAAACACCGCGTCCGGCGTTGATTTCACCCAGATTTTCGGTCAACGCGATCCGCTCGTCGTAGGTCAGACGAAGTAATTCCGAAACCATGCCTGTCCCAAATCCATCTGCACCCAGTCCATACGCCCAGTCAATCTGCCGACGCAGGCTGATCACGTCGATCGAATCGTCGGCTAGAAACGGAGTATGAGCAATCGGGAGTACACCCAGAATCGGCTTCGTCACGTCTGTTACTTTCCAGATGAAAGGCTTGAGTTGCCAGCGGTGTCCAAGGTGGACTTGCGCAGGATCGACTTATTGCACGAGACTACCAGTCGCCGACGCTCCCGTCGGGATAAAAGACTCGTTGCAGCAACTCTTGTTCAAACGGGTGTTTTTTGACTTCGGCTTCATTGATCTCGATCCCCAATCCGGGGCGCGTGTTGGGCTTTACGATGCGTCCCTTGGTTTCCACGGTAAAGCCTTCGCTCACGACATCGTTCCGCCAGGGAACATCGTTGTGGACCGTCTCGCAAATGATGTAACTCGGCTGCGAAAAGCCAAATTCCAGCGAGGCAGCGGTACTGACGGGACCTTGAGGATTGTGTGGGGCGAGAGATATCCGATGAGCTTCAGCCAGCGCCGCCACGCGTCGGGCGGCTGTCAGGCCGCCACAGTGAGTGATATCGAGCTGACAGACGTCACATCCACGCTTATTGAAGAGTTCTCGAAATGTCGCCAGATCTGTGATCCGCTCGCCAGTTGCGACTGGAGTCGTAATGGCTGCATTGATCGCAGCCAGTCCTTCGATGTTCTCGGGCCAGCATGGTTCTTCGAAGAAATACAGCCCGAATTGATCGAGCGCCTGTCCAAACTTCAAGCCCATTGCAGGGGACGGCCGGGCATGGCAGTCGACCATGATATCGATTTCATCACCCACGGCATCTCGCATCGCCGCCACGGCTGCTTCCGCGAGCCGAATGGGCCTGAGTCCTTCCAGAGGCATCGTGGGAGGGACAGCCATCGCCTTGAACGCGGTAAAACCTGCTTCGACGGCTTGCCTGGCCAGATCCCCAAACTGACGAGCATCGTCCACTGATGTTTCGTAAAAATCTTCCATCTTACCGCCGCCAAGATGGCTGTAGGTTCTGACCCAGTCACGAACTCGACCGCCCCACAATTGACTGCACGGCATATTGGCAATCTTGCCAGCAATGTCCCACAGTGCAAGGTCGATCCCGCTGATCGCTGTGGAACGGATAATGCCATTTCCATGCCAGAAATGCTGGCGAAACATCATCTGCCAGAGATGTTCAATCCGCCGTGGATCTTCACCAACGATCAGTTCTGCGATATCTTCGATCGCACCGACGACGGCTCGAGTATGCCATTCCAGGGTCGCTTCACCCCAGCCATACAATCCCGGCTGGTCGGTCAGGATTTTGACAAAGATCCAGTTCCGCATGCGAGCATGGCAGACAAACGTTTCGATCGCCGTAATCTTCATTCGCTTTTTTCCTCACTCTGTCTGCCAACACCACGGCCTGCCAACACCCGTGTCTGGCAAAACTCTGTGCGACTTGCCCAATCGTATCGACAAGCGTGTGCACTGGCATCTGATCCGCAGAGGATTCCGCCAAGCCCCCTTGTCTTGACGAGATCTTCCGTTCACCGACAGGTGACAAACTACTTCAGCGTTCGGCCATCATTCGCCCCAGAATCGATCGGGAAATCTTTCCCGTAGCAATTAGAGTGAATTCGCGAGCGGTCGGACTGAGAATTCGAATCTCGATTCTAAGCAGATCTCGAGGGAGCAGGTGCTGGACTCGGTCGGCCCACTCGATCAATGCGATACCATCAACGGCGAGAAGTTCGTCGAGTCCCAGATCGAGGAATTCATCGGGATTTCGCAGCCGATAGGTATCGCAATGCCTGAGCGGAATCCGCCCGGAATACTCCTGCACCAGTGTGAATGTCGGGCTGTTGACTTGATCGACGGGAACCCCCAGTCCGACTGCGATCGCCTGAACAAGGCGAGTTTTTCCCGCTCCCAAGTCCCCAACAAGTGCCACGATGGCTCCAGCTTCGAGCGAGTCGGCGATCTGACGTCCCAATTGCGCCGTCGCGTCTTCCGATTCCACGCAAATCTGCAGTTGATTTTCGGCGAATTTTGGGGAATCAGACATATCAAACAGACCTGAAAAACGGGAACGGAACCTGACGTCTGGCAAAACAGCGAAAAAAGGAGCGATC
>CAIWEX010001200.1 GCA_903911795.1 uncultured Schlesneria sp. | reverse complement strand
CGCTGAAACCGGGGGAAATGGTTCAGGCCACTCTGGGCGCAGTAGATCCGGAACGCGATACGCTGTCCGTGAAATGGGTTCTGCGACAAGACTCAGGAACGATCGGCGAAGGGGGTGATGCTCAGACCGAAGAACAGGCGTTGTCGGATGGCGTCACTTCGACAGGGCAGTCAGCCACTGTAAAAGTTCCTGATGGAGGAGGGGCCTATCGACTGTTTGCTTACGTCTACGACGGAAAGGGAGGCGCCGCCGTTGCCAATGTCCCGATGTTTGTCGATGCCCCGGTCAAGCCGCTCCCGGCAGCGAAGGGAATCCTGCCCTTTGTCATTTATGGTGACGACATGAAGAACTCGCCCTATGTTCCTGCTGGTTTCATGGGGAACACCAATGCGATCGTGATGACAACGGACAGCCCGGAGATGCCTCACTCGGGGAAGACATGCCTGAAGGTCGAATACAGAGCCAACGACAAATGGGGTGGCGTCCTGTGGCAATCTCCAGAAAAGGATTGGGACGGTTCCCGCCCGGGCGGATTGAACCTGACCGGTGCGGTGGCACTGGAATTCTGGGCGCGCGGGGCAGACGGCGACGAAACCGTCAATTTCATGTTCGGGGTTCTGGAGGGAAAACATCTTTATCGAGATACCGCTAAGGGAGAACTGAAAGACGTTCACCTGACGACCCAATGGCAGAAGCACCGTATCCCATTGAAAGATCTGGATCTGAGCCGCATCAAAACCGGATTCGGCTGGTCAATTGCCGGGCAGGGAAAACCGATCACGATCTATCTGGACGATATTCGGTACGTCGCCGAATGACAGCACCTGATCAGTCTCCTTAACAACGATCACACCTCGCAGAATTTGTTCGGCATTTGGCAAAACAGGAGCCCAAACGGTTTCGGCAGCGGCTATAATCAGGGCTCCAAAATCTTGATGTTCATGGCAAAATTTGAAATACGGTCAGCAGGGGAGGTAGGATGCTTGAGTTTCTGCAGTCGGCAGAAGAAGCGGCGCGGCGTGGTGGGAATGTGTTGCGTGCGTGGTCATCGAAGTTCACTGTTCGTGAAAAAAGCCGTTCGAATCTGGTGACTGAAGCGGACTTTGCATCACAGCAGGCCATTCACGAATTCCTGCGAGGCCGCTATCCTCATCACGGTTTTCACGGCGAAGAAGGACTCGATGAAGTCCGCCCGGATTCTCCCTACCGATGGGTCGTCGACCCGCTCGATGGGACGACAAATTATGTGCATGGATTTCCATACTTCGCGGTCTCGATCGGGCTGGAATTTGAAGGCAAACTCGTTGTCGGTGCGATCTACGATCCGACTCACGATGAAATGTTTCTGGCGGCGCGTGGGTCAGGTGCCACTCTGAATCGTCGTCCGCTTCATCGTTCCGATGTTCCTGAACTGAGTCAGGCGCTGGTTGTTGCCAGCTTGCCCGTCGCCACCTCGCCCGAGGACATGGCGGTCAAACGATTTCTCAGGATGTTGCCGCATGCCCAGTCAGTGCAGAGAACTGGATCTGCAGCACTGAATCTCGCTTACGTCGCCGCAGGACGACTGGATGGTTTCTGGTCAACGAGTCTGAAGCCGTGGGACATGGCCGCGGGAGTTGTGCTCGTCGAAGAAGCCGGTGGCAAGGTGACTCGCCTGGACGGTGGTGAGTTTCAATTGAGTGAACCGAATCTACTGGCCACAAATGGGTCGAACATTCATCAAGAGTTGATTACGCATCTGGCGTAAGGTCAAGAACATTGGAGACCTTCGGTCGTAGGTTCGGCGGGGTCGGGAGACCCGCGCCGATCGCAGACCGCGCCGAACGTAGAGATTCTGGATGATGGGTCATCTACCGGCTTTCGGACGGTCCCAAACCGGAGTACACTCAGGCAGGTGCAGTTCGGGTGGTTTTCGGGCTGCCTCCGGTTCCATGGAATCGAAGGCAACTCTTGTAGACCATTCGGGTTGCAATGAAGGACTGCTACCGTCAAAGCCAGACGCAGGGAACGCGAATGTTGGCCGGTGGTAAACATATGGGGACAAATCCTATCGTTTCTCGACGACCAGTCTGTCGCGGACTGCTCCTGATGGCCGCTTTGCTGGCCCCGGGATTGGTCATTGCACAGGAACCGGTTCGTCCCACACCTCCCGCCGACGCCACGGCACCGAACAACCCGACGAAGCCAGCAGTGACGCCGGAACCAGAAAAGCGGACGCCGCTGGACTCACTGCCAACGGCGATCAAATACATTCCCAACAAGTTGGGCGAACTTGTTCCGGTCCCGGTGAATGCCACGCTGGAAGGTTATCTGGCCTACCTGGAATCACTGAGCCGGGTGCGTGGCCCCGACCGCGAAGCGGTTCCTGCTGCGTCGGTCTCGTCAATTGAGCTGACCGGTGATGCCAACGACGACCGAGTGAATCTGAAGGCGAAGCTGGTGATTCAACTCAGGCAGACGACCGAGTTTGTCCGATTGCCACTGCAACTGAACGAAGCCACACTGGTCGACGCCCGCTATACCGGCGAAGGTGAGGCTGTCTACGACGAACGCAAAGAACGCGATCAGGGAATCGCCTATTGGTTTCGCGGCCCCAACCCTCACACCATGGAATTGACGCTCAGCGTCCCTGTCCGCCGTCAATTGCCGATGCGAAAGTTGCAATTAACACTTCCGTCGTCACCGATTTCAAAGTTGAAGCTGATCGTTCCTCATAGTTCCATTACCGCCAAGTCATCCGAAAAGAGTTCCGATGATATTCCCTTGGAGGTTTCTTCACTGGGTACCGACAAATCGGTGATTGAAGCGATCGGGTTGGGAAACCGTGTTGATCTGTCATGGCTGCCGAATCCCGAGGCTTCTCAGTCCGAAGCAGCCTTGGAAACCAACACCACGATCATGGCCCGCGTCGATGCAGACAGTGTACTGCTGGATATCCATCAGAGACTGCAATCGCTCCAGGGAAAATTCGATTCGTTTGCAGTGCAACTCCCTCCCGATGCAGAAATCCGGAATATCGAAGATGATCTGTCGCCGCTGGAAACCCGTAGCGAAGGATATCGCGACCATCGGGTTGATCCGGCGAAGCCCGATCGTGTTGTGGTCTCGCTCACCAAGCCCTCGGTGGGGCCCGTGCGACTTCGCTGGACTGTTCGACTGCCGCGCACCGATCGACGTCGTCTGACACTTACGGGTTTCAATGTTGAAACTGCCAGGAAGCAAAGCGGCGAAGTGGGACTGGTTCCAAACGACGGCCTACGTCTATCGATGGTGCAGTCCAAAGACGCCAACGTGTTGCGGATCAACGCCGGTGAGTTGCGACCCGAAGTCGGTGGCGGCCAGGTCACTCAGGCATACCGATTCCTCAATCAACCGTTTCGCCTTGTCGTCGGCGTCGATCCTGTGGAACCCTACTTCCTCGTCGAACCGAGAATGTTTCTGATGGGAGCCGCACATCAGCTCACACTGGACGCCGTGTTTCCATTTCAAGTCTATCGCGAAGGGTTGACGGAACTCACATTCACATGGCCCGAGTGGAAGTCAGAAGGGTGGACAATCGATGGATTCGATCCTCCGGACCTCGTTGAAACGGCATCTACTGAAGAGAGCCAGGGAACATTCCGGGTTCGCCTGATCAAGCGGCAGACTGGCCAGTTCACTGTGCGACTACGCGCCCGTCGCCCCGCTAAGGGGAACGATGACATTCTGCTGACACTTCCACGGGTGAAAGCTTCGAGCCCGCCCAATCCATCCTTGTTCCTGCTCAATGCGGAAAATGTGGAAACAGAACTCACCAGCCGTGGTGAGACAATCGTCCGACCGATGGGTCAGGCAGCTTTCGAACAGGTATCAATCCCCGAAGCGCTGCGCGGCCTGAAGACATCTTCCTTTCGGATCGACACAGAAGTGCAAGCATTCACGCTCCGTGTGATTCCTCAGCCACGCCGTCTGCGAATCGATTCCACGAGCGAAGCGAACTGGCTGAATGACCGATTAGAAATTGCACAACGAATTGGGTTTGATGTTGCGTATGAGCGATTGTCACAAGTCAGGCTCACGGTCCCGCGCGATATTCCGCCCGAGCGGTTCCGATTCTTTAGAGATCGCGACCTGGAATTGGCGGCGGAATGGAGTGACGGGCCGAATGCTCAAACCCGGCAAGTCCGACTCGTTCTTCCCGAGCCAAAAATTGGCAAATTCGAAATCCAAGTCCAATTCTTTTTGCGGATCGCAGAAGAGTCTGCATTGGACGGAGACACGGTGGTTTCAATTCCGATTGTTCAGTCGGTCGATGAACCCTTTCATCAAACTCGCGTCGTGCTGGCTCGACGTGAGACATTTGAAGCCTCTTCGGCAACAGAACAATGGAAGCCACAGCCGTTGCGACCAGAGGCCTGGAGCTGGCAGGCCGAGGGGACTCGCCCGGAATTCGGGCTGCGCGTCACACGATCTGGGGTCAGTGCAAATGGAACCGCGAGTGTCACTCGCGGCCTGATCTCGTCGATCTTCGGGCATGATGGACGAGTCATGGTGCGGGCGCAGTTTCGCATTGACGCCCGTTCCAACACGCTGGGAGTCACGCTCCCCACGACGGCCGAAACACCGCAGTTCTACTGGGACAAAGCCAATCTGACGCCCGGGTTGGCTGTGGTCGAACTGCCTGTCGGTTCGCGAAAATTCTCGATGCATCTTCCGGATGCTCGTGGTCGTGACCATTTGCTGACGATCGATTACCAGTTGCCCACTGGTGCCCGGGAAGGGTTACCAAGTTCCATTGAACTGCAGTCACCACAGCTACCGCAATGTGCCTGGGATGCTCAAGTCGTCTGGCAGACTGCGATCCAGCCTGATCGGCATCTGCTGACTCACCCGACTACGGCAACCCCCATGTTTCGCTGGCGAAGACTGGGATTGTTCTGGTACCGGGTTTCCGATCCCACACCTGAACAATTGCAGGTCTGGATTGGCGCCGGTTCAGGTCCCGACTCGATCGTTGCTCCTGATTTGAATTCACCTCAACTCGCCTACAATCTCTATACGTTCAGCCAGATCGGTACGCCGCGCGGTCTCAGTTTCCACACGCTCAGTCGACCAATGGTCGTGCTGTTTGGTGCGGGGATTTCGTTTGCGTTTGGATTTGTCTTACTGCGAATCCGGATGCTACGACATATTTTGACGGTACTGACAGCCGGGTTGGGGCTGGCGGCCATTGGACTATGGAATGCCGCGCCACTGGAGCTGCTGATGCAACCGATGATTTGTGGATTAATCTTCCCGGTGATGGCCGTATTAATCGAAGGCTGGTTCCGACGCTCGTATGGCGGAACAATCCTTTCGCTGCCGACGGCAGCAGAACTGGCTGCGGCGCATGGCAGCCGATCGGAAATTATTGATGACATTGATCCTGATCAGTCAACGACCTTGCGTCCCCCTGTCTCAGACAGCAGCCAGGGCATGCGAGTGGAATCCGGGAGTGGCGTGTCATGACGCCAGAAACCTGGGCTTCAGGGCGTTCTGCCACACTACAACAGTCTTCAGTCGTGCCGTGTTCGCTGAGGGAACCTTCAACAAAGCGACACACGACGTCTCGATGGAGCGTCAAGTGCTGTACGTCCGCGAACTTCGCTCGACTGGCAATTTTCCTGTCGCTCGTTGTGGGGACGGTCGAAAGCCGGATCGATGCCGCTCCACCAAGTTTCGCGGAATCAAAAATTCGGCGAATTGATGTCCCGGCAGATCGACCCGCCGCCTGGTCGAACGAGGCCAAATCGCTGATTGCAATTCCTCGCGACGAATTTGAGCAGTTGCTGAGCGCGAACGAAACAGAACAGCCAGCACCGCGATCGGCACAACTGACTACGGCTCATTACACCGCCACGCTCACCGGCCATGTCCTGCGGGATGGTCGGGCTCGGCTTTCGGTGCAACGTGTCAGTTCGGAACCGGTGCTGTTGCCGCTTGGCCAGTTCAACCTCGCAGTTCGAGACCTCAGTTGGACGGATCGTGCCGCTGTCTGGGGAACAGACGAATCGGGGTTCTCCTGGCTGCTCGCAAATCAGCCTAAAGGTGAGATTCAGATGAGTTGGAGTGCTGCGGGACGTCTGCTCGCAGAGGAACTTCACTTTGACTTGCAACTTCCCCCAGCGGCGATTTCTACGATCGATTTACGCCTTCCCCGGGATCAGGTTCTGCGATCGACACCGGAAGCCCGACGTATCGACGAAGGTTCCGATGCAAACTGGCAGGTCTGGCGGATCCATGCGGGTAGCGAGCGTCGTTGCCGTGTCGCGATCGCTCCAACTCGCCCCAAGGTGGACCGCCCCCCATCCATCTTGTTCGAACATGAACTCGGTGCAATCGTCCGCGAGCAGGATCTGCGGTTTCAGACCGTATTTCAGGTGGAGGTGTTTGACGCTCCCGTCACGGAATTGACATTCACCGTTCCAGCCAGCGTTGACGTTTATGCGGTGACCTACGGCCAGGATGTTTCACTCACATGGTCCCGTCCGAACAAGGCCGATTCCACGGGAACGATCAATGTGCGACTTCCTGGACCGTTACTGGGCCGCAGTCGCCCGATTCGCATTGATGGCGTCGCAGTCCAGAAGCCAAACTCGCCAATGGTTTCGCCACAGATTGCCGTGAAGGATGGTGTCTTCACGGGTGGAAGACATACGTTGACGATTGTTGCTCCGCTGCAACTCCGTTCGTTTCGGCCGTCGGGATTCCGTCAGCAGACCCCTGCGACAATGACGCCGGATGGCGAGAGTTACACGTTCGTGCAAATGCTCCCTGATGCTCAGTTGGTACTGGATGTTGGACGGCCACAAGCGTCTCTGGCGGCACAGGCCCAATGCCTGTTTGAGATGACTGAATCGACTTGGACACTGGTCGCCGATTTGACGTGGACGGCGTCGAGCGGCGGAGTGTTTCAGACCGAATGCCAATTCCCTTCGGATTGGGAAATCACGGATGTGCGACTCCCCTCAGAAGTCGGCACGGCTCGACTGGCAGGATGGGATCTGGCAGTGCAGTCGGGGGGACATTCACTGCTGACGATCGAATTTCTCGAAGCACTGGCCCCCACGGTTCCTCGCACAATTCGCGTTCTGGCTCGCCGTCGGCCCGTTGCCGCCGGAACTTCGATTCCCGTTCCCCTGCCACATCCGACAAACTGTCACTCCGTCGAAAGCATGCTGGGATTAGTCATTCCGGCCGAGTTCTCGCCTTATATGTCCGATGACGCACGTCTGGAACGAGTTTCAACACCGGACGTCATGTCATCACTGATCCCGCGCAAGGTTGGACAGAACCAGAGTGAGTACTGGTTCCGACGGGAGTCGACGGACGGCGGCGGTTCCATGCAACTCGTCTCGCGCCTGCGTCGTGTTTCTGCTTCGAACCAGACCGTGATCGTCGCAACACCGGGGGAATATCTCGAACTGTATCGCATTCGTTGCTCCGCAGAAGGGGCCCCGATCGATCGGTTGCTGGTCTACCTCACGCAACCCGCTCAACCCGGCGCCGAAGTCCGCTGGTCGATCGTCGCTCCAAGGCAAGGTGAATTGATTTCGCAACGATTGCCAGTCGCACAACACGCCGACTGGAACTGCCCCGAGATCGGTGAACTGTGGGAACTTCGGCTACCGCCGATTCCGGCTGGTTCCATTCAGATTGAAGGAAGACGAGAAAACCGCTGGATACCAGTGTCACGCCCCGCATTGCTCGTCGTTCCTCAATCGACCGATCGCAAATCACAAGTCACTTTAAGACACCCCGGATCGCTCGATCTGCAGGTCGATTCCACGGCAATGGACGTTGTCCCTGCCAAGACAATTCCAAATGGCCCGGACGATCCGACGGTCGAACCCCCGTCAGCCGTTGAAGCGATCTCGAATGAACGTGTCCGGGAATGGTCATTCGAAAATCCAGCCGCATCGCTGTCATTGACGCTCAAGAATCCTGAACGGTCCCGCGAGTTCCCGACGATGGTTTCGTTGCGCCTGCGTTCGCTCCTGTCGTCAAATCCTCAAGGATTCGATTTGTACCGGGCGCAGATCCGTCTGGAAAACGGGACGGCAAGCGACGAACTTCGTATCCTGCTGCCACCCACTGCAGCACTCCAACAGGTCACGATCGCAGGACAGGCGACAGTCCCCAACTATCAGGGGGACGAACTGCTCCTTTCTGACCTGGATGCCACGCGCCGGGACGTCGTTGAACTGCTTTACCGCGTCCCGTCGAAAGGTGGCGGTATTCGCGACGTTCATCGAATCATGGTCCCACAGATTTCAGCAACGGTCCTGGGATTCTCCTGGGAATTCGCACTTCCCCCCACTGTCAAAGTTTTTTCGGAACCCATCGGCGTCCGATTGACTCGCCCCCTGTCAAACTCAACTTGGACCGAAAAGCTGTTTGGTCCACTAGGACGTTCAGGAGAAGAAGCCTTTTTCAACCCATTCGCGCTGGAGTCGTGGCGCGAGTTCTTCAATCCAGGCCGTTCGACCGATCACGGGGCAGGGGACTTCAGTCGAGAATTAATTGCCCCGGCAGAATGGCATGTTCACGAATCCATCTCGGCACTTGTCCCGACAGAGATCATTCTCGAAACCTGGCAAACTCGACAGACGCGTTTGCTTGCATGGATTGCACTCGTCATCAATCTCATGCTCGGCATCCTGGTCAGGATGGTCGGCTGGAAGTACCGCGACCGCCTCGCGGCCTACTGGCTTGCTCTGATGGCCGCGGGGGCTTGCTTTTCGCCGTCACCGTATGCCGAAATGTTTGGCGGGGCGATTGCAGGGACAGTGATTGCCCTTCTGTCACCGCGGAAGTCGCTGATCTCGCAGCGACGCGATCCGTCGCTCGTGGTTCCCATGGGGAGCACGCACAGTTTCGACTGGGGAGCGCCAGCCAGTCTGATACTGCTCGTTGGCCTGACTGCTGCGATTGCTCAAGAGCCTTCGATCTCTGTCCCTCCGTTAACACAGCTTAAGCCCGCCTCTCCTCGTTTTCCTGTTCTTGTTCCGGTGGATGGCGATGGCAAACCCTCAACCGAGCTACCGCTCGTCTATTTGCCGCAGAAATTACTGACATCTTTGAAAGAAACCGCTCGTACAAAATCGCCGCTTCCTCAGTCGTTGATTGCGTCAGCCAGTTACACCATGACTGCAAAGTCGGGAGGTGCCGATTCGCTGCAGGCGAAATTCAAAGTCCATCTCCTGGACCGCTCGCGGGATCATCAGATCTTACTCCCCGTAACAGATGCGTTTTTGACGGGAATGGATGCCTGCCGAATTAATGGCAAATCGCACCCGGCACAGATCGCACCGGACGGACGCGGGTTCCGCATCACATGGAGTTCCGCAACAGATGATGCCGCGAAAGGCCCCACGACTCTCGATATCGAACTCGATCTGAAACGGGTTGGAACTCGTAATGCACTCGGAGGTAGTTTTCAGTCAAAGGTCCCCAGTGTCGCGGCGTCACACTGGTCAATTACGCTGCCTGAGCCGGTCGTATTCTTCGAGGCTGCAGGTGTTCAAGGGGCTACGGAGATCTCGGCCGATAAGAAGACTTTTGAAGTTGATCTCGGTTCCACGACCACAGTCGATGTTCGCTGGTCACAAAATGCACCGGAACTGCGAGTTCAACGCCTCGAAGTCTCACAACTGCAGTCGTTGGATTTGCGGGCCACTCATGGCGAATTGCGATTCCGAATTCGTTGCGAACCTACTGAGGGGCAGTTTGATTTCATCGAATTTGACTTACCCCCCAGGAGCCTGGTCCGCGAAGGCGATATTCGCGCGACAAACCTGTTACGTTCCGAATTGACCACCGATGCTCAGGGAATTCAGCGACTGCGTGTCATCTTCTCGGAACCTCAGCGGAACAAATTCACCATCGACGGCACAATCCAACTCGCCATTCCCGAGGGGATCGCTCATTTACCATTGCCTCAGCTTGCTATTACACGATCACCAGGGACAAAAGTCACGACAGTTCAAAACTGGTGGTGTGTCAGTTCGCCTCCTGAGTACCGGTTGGAACATCAGAATCTGGAAGTGGATCTCTTGGGAGCGGTCTCGTCGGCAGACTTCCTGCAAGCCTGGGGAGATTCCCCTCCGACAGGACGACTGCAACTGTTGTTTCAGCCGCGCGAGGCATCGACCGCGCAATTCACCGTTACGCCACAAATCCCCAGGCGGCGGGTGTTGTCGTGGAGTCAAACCGGAACCGTTGGACGACGTCGGCTGGAATGGACCGTCAACGCACGACTTGAGACATCGCAAGCGCCTGTCTATCAGCATTTCCTGCTCGTTGATCGACGATTACAGATTGAATCGATTTCTGTGATCGAAGGGGGAGCCGAACGACTGGTACGCTGGTCCGAAAATCGCGTTGGTGCGTCCCCTACGCGCGTCGTACTGTTCCTGAGTGACAAGACGACCGGCATCCAGCAACTGGTCCTCAAAGGGAGCCTGCCAACCCGCTATGGACGTGTTACACCGCTTCCATTTGTCCGCTGCGAAGAAGCGGAACTGGTCGAATCTCG
>CAIWEX010001199.1 GCA_903911795.1 uncultured Schlesneria sp. | reverse complement strand
GTCGGACCTCCGTTTTCAGTACCCGGCTTGGGATCAAAGGTTTCCAGTTGCGACGGTCCACCCTGCATGAACAGCAGGATCATCGCCTTTCCCTGCTTCCGCAGTTCGGCGGCTTGAGCCGACATGACGTCGCGAAAATTAAAGGCCCCCGCTGCCGCTGCTGCCGAGGTCCCATACAGGAATCCACGTCGCGACAGCGACCGGCGAGTCATCGTGACTTCTTCGTGCCAGGAAAACATGATCACAACTCCCTGTGTTTTTCGTTGAATCGAATGGGATTCTTACTTCAGGCGGCCAGTTGATACTGGCGGATCGGCCGTCAAATAACTGGGCTGACTATCGCTTGGAAAGGAATTCGCTGGAATTGACCAGGCTCCACATCAGGTCTTCAAACGCTTCGCCTCGCTGGCCAACGTCCTTGAGATAGGTCTGGCAGATTTCGACTTCGTGCCGGGATGGCTCGCGTGCCAGTACCAACAGATAGACTTCACTCAGTGCATCGCGGTCGTCCTGGTTCTCTCGCAGGATTTTTCCGAGTCGCGTATTTCCTGACGCTGACAAGGCACCTCGGAGCGAGCCTGAGTTCATCAGATACAACGACTGTGGCACATTTCCGGTGATGTCATCTTTCGGGACCGACGGGTCGACACCGAACAGAAAATCGAACTGGAAGCGAGGTCCACGCTGGAAGGCTCGCGGTCCAGCCATCATCGCCGCACCGCGCCCATTCGAAGCGTTCTCATCAATACCCAGCACCTGCAGCAGCGAGTTAAAAACCAGATCGGCTCGTAATCGCGTGGGTGTGACTGCCGCAAATGGCAGGGCATCTTCTGCCACAGGCTTCGGAGCAACCTTACGCTGATAGGTCTGTGAATTGGCAATCGTTCGGACGAGCCATTTCACGTCATACTGACTGGAAACGAAACCGGCCGCGAGGGCATCAATCGCTTCCGGGTAGCGCGCGTTTCGAGTTGGACCCATGTCATCGACTGGCATGTAAAATCCTTCACCCAGGAACTCACACCAGATCCTGTTCACGATGGCCTTGGCGAACCAGGGATTCGACGTTGAGGTGAAAGCCTTCGCGGCCGCAGTCCGTCGGTCCCCATCCGACAGGCCGTGTCCTGGCGACGAACCATCGACGAAGAACTTTGGATCAACAAGCTTGCCCTTGGAGGACGGATCCTTCAAATCGGACATGTAGTGTTCGGTTGAACCGCGTCGTCCCTGATTCGGTTCAGGAATCGCTTTCAATTCTGCCACAGACAGCATGCCGTCTTTATTGGTGTCGCCCAGTTCGAAGATTCGATCGATCAGTTGAGCCGGAATTCCTTGAGCACCAGGAGCATTTGCCATCAGCGGCCCTCGCATTTCCTGTTTCGTCAATTTTCCGTCGTTGTTCCGGTCCCGGAATCGGACAAACTGCTCAGGGTTCTCTCGCATGAAATCCCCGCGCCCCCGGTCGGTGTTGACCGCCAGAATTTCAAACGTGCGTGGCTCCTGCATCTGACGCACCGTCATGCGAGGAAAGTACGCCGCCAGTTCGTGGAATTGATCCCGCTTCCAGATATCCGATGGGTGGTCGTGACAATTGGCACACTGCATCTGAATCCCCAGGAAGATCCGGCAGGCTTCTGCGGCAATTTCAGGTGCTTGAGCCCCCTGTGCGAAGATCAATGCCGTCGCTGGCTTCTCGTGAATATCCCCCGATGCTGTCAGCATCTCGGTCACAATCCGATCCCAGCCGTGATTTTCATTCAGCTCAGCCCTCATCCACTCTTCAAATTCCGCCTGACCGGCCCGGGCGCGGACTTCTGTCGCCGGCATGTAAATGACATCACGCCAATAGCGAGCCCAGTTTTTTCCGTATTCCGGTGAGCTCAACAGCCTGTCGATCAACGCCGCTCGCTTGTTGACATCGGGGTCCAGCACAAAAAGTGTGACATCGCGTGGCGAGGGAAGCTGCCCGGTGATGTCCAGTGAAACCCGCCGCAGGAAATCGGCATCATTGCATCGTTCTGCAGGCTTGATTCCCCCCTTTTCCAGGTCAGCCAGAATCATGCGGTCGACGCGCCCCGTGACAGAACTTTGATTGGCACTTTCACCAGCCAGGATCTTCGCGATGTCACCACACAATGCCAGCCCAACAGCCAGTGCGAAGACGCGACCGAGTTGCCGAAATGAAGGAAGCAACATGACAGGTTCCTTGGGAGGACAAAATCGCGATTGAACAAGTGGGCCGAAATCGAAGGTCCGTTTTGGATACTCGGTTAAACCCACGATTTCCCGGAAAGTTTCGCTGGGGCTGAATCTTACCGCAAAATTGCCAGCCAATCGACATAAGTTTCTGACACGAAAGGAATTCGCGATTAACATCGGAATCGCCTCGTCGATCTCGCCAGAAAACGGAAATTCGACATAATGACAGCCACATCGTGGTATTCGAAAATGCCGAACGCAACTCGCAGAACTGGAAGGGACTCCTGATGATTTTCGACAAGATTGAAAACTACGCGAAATACGCGGATTTGCCACGAGCACTCTATCGCGCGATTGAGTACATCGGCAGTACGGATTTTTCGCACGTTGAAAACGGCCAGTACGAACTCGACGGCAAGCGAATGATCAGCATGGTCAATCGTTATCGCACGAAGACACTTGATCGAGCCGTCTGGGAATCACATCGCAAGTATATCGACGTACAATTTGTGGCCGGCGGGCATGAGCGGTTTGGACATGTCCCTCTGGCAAGTGCCCCGCCCGTCGCGACGCCGTACAACGAAGAGAAAGATGTCATGTTCTACGAGCATGGCACCGACACGTTCGATGCCCCCGCGGGAACATTCATGATTTTCTACCCTGACGATGTCCATGCACCGGGTTTGGCCGCAGGAATCCCACCAACGCCCGCTGAAGTCGTCAAAGTCGTCGTCAAAGTCGCTGTCGATTCGATTGGCACCTGATCACGACGGATTCGGTCCCGCTGGTTTGCCCAATTCGGATTTTGCCGGGATGGAAGCAGGCATATGTACTACGTCGCTCACATTATGAAGAACTTCGTACGCAGGCCCGCTTCCGTGGGGGAAACCGGGCGATGAGCTTTAGAATCGACCCAATGTTAACGCCTTCGCCCACCAATCCGATCGAAAGTTCCGAACGGAGCCACACTTCATGGGGGTATGTTTTCTGGCATCCACTCCCTGTCGGAATGCTGGTGGCAGTGCTGGTGTCATTGGCGATTGATCTCCCTGTCGCAGATTATGCGCGTACAGGAAAGCAGCCTCGCTGGGTGTCGGAACTACTCGAGAACGCCGAACCGTTTGGGCATGGGATCGGAACCACGTTAATCGTGATTGCTGTTCTGGTATTGGATCCGGTCCGACGTCGGGCGCCGCTGCCGTTACTGGCAGGTTCACTGGGGGCGGGCCTGGTCGCGAATCTCGCGAAACTGCTCGTCATTCGATTTCGTCCTCGCGACATTGAAGTTTTGCCAGAAACAGTCTGGTCGACGTTTGGCGGAATGTGGTCGTTGTCAGGTGGGAACGGTTCGCAAAGTTTCCCGTCAGCTCATACGGCAACGGCCGTCGGCCTGGCGGTGATGCTGAGTGCTTACTATCCGCGTGGTCGATGGTTTTTCACCATGATGGCCATCCTCGTCGGTATGCAGCGCATTCATTGTTCTGCGCATTTCCCGAGTGATGTGTTTGCCGGAGCGATCGTCGGTTGGGTCGTCGCGGTTGCCTCGCTTCAACTGGCGTCGCGAAATTCGCGCTGATTGAACAGGAAGATTCCGGCCAGCAATAACCCGATGGTGGCAGCACTTAAGGCCGTCAATGCGGTCGAACCCGTCACCGGCAGGAACATTTCTCGGGCGACCTTGCTGACAGGCCCAAGTTCCAGTTCGGCACCTGCATCGTAAATCATGCAGCGGACATAGAACGCAATGGAAACTCGTTTGACGATCCCCGGCAGGTTTCCGAACAGGACCTCCAGGAAAAACCAGTAAACGAGCGATATGATCGTTCCATGCCGAAAAATCGCACCGACCAGCAGAAACAAGCTGGCATACGCCAATCCTCCCAGGACCGCAGCGGGAAGGAAGATCGCGAACAGCCTGTTTCCAGGCTCACCCGCCAGACGACACAAAAGAGTCTGTATGGCTGCACTCCATCCCGCGACGAGAGTCAATCCTGCGCAAGCTTTGGTCGCGTAGACCAGTGGACGTGGGATTGGCACGATCAGCAGATAAATCAACGTCTGATCTTCGCGCTCTCCACCGATTCCTGACGCACCGTAGCAGATGGCATAGATCGGGATCAGGAACCCGATAAACGTCGGGACCAGCACATGCTCGGCGAGCTTTTTGATCGTTGGATCGTCCTGCCGTGACCAGGCCACTACGATCAGTGCACAGAGCAACGTCAAAGCGACGCAAGCGAGAGTTTGTCGCGAAATCAACTGCCGACGTAGTGTCACAACGAACAGATGCCAGCATGCTGATGCAGTGGAATTACGCACAAAATAATCCTGTTACGTTCGATTCGCAGTGGTGATGTCCATGAAGGGGTTCCTCCAGACTCAGGTGCGAATATCCACGTGAGTCGTGCTTGCTGCTTCACGAAGTTTTTACCATGTCGGTTGTGAAAACTCCCGTCAGAATATGGCCTGATATCTGCGCGTTGGTGGTTACGGTATGATGTGCTTAACGCAAGAACGATTTCCGGAACGAAGGACAGTATCATCGCATTACCCGAGACGCCGGCGCATCAGACGACTTCTACACCGCAGACAGGCGGGGCCGAGGATGTGGCCCGCTGGACGATTTTTATTGGACCGGTCGTCTGCCTGCTGATGGTGATCGTCGGCGTCATCATCGATCAGTTGTCGCCCGTTCGCACTCCTGAGGTATCGCAGTGGCCGATCCAGCGAATCGCTTCGCTGACTGCGTTTCTGATCGCGTTTGTCGCCGGGGGGACGCATATCTCTGGGCACGCGCTGGAAGATCTGCGGGCCGGGCGAGTTACCATAGATTTCCTGATGATCCTGGCGGCCATCGGTGCTGCTGCGATTGGTGACTGGGCGGAAGGTGCGATTCTGCTCTTCCTGTTTTCGTTGTCACATGCTCTCGAACATTTCGTTCTGGGAAGAACTCGCCGTGCGATTCGAGCTCTGATGCAACTGACCCCCGACGAAGCACTCGTTCGGCGAGATGGTAAGGAATTGACAATCCCCGTCGATACACTGGTGATCGGAGATACGGTCATCGTCCAACCCTCGGCTCGCATTCCGGCAGACGGAAATATCACGCTGGGTACGACGAGTGTTGATCAATCGCCGATGACGGGCGAATCTGTTCCGGTCGACAAGCAATTGGGCGACCCCGTTTTTGCAGGAACGCTGAATCTGCAGGGGTTAGTTCAGATTCAGGTCACGCACATTTCCAGTGAAACGACGCTGGCGCGCATGGTGAAACTGGTTGAAGAAGCGCAATCGGAACGAGCGGCCAGTGAACAGTTCACCGATTGGTTTGGTCAACGCTATACGTGGGTGGTGCTGGCTGGTTCGATGGCCATCCTCTTGGGTGGCGTTCTGTTGTTGAATGAGCCATTTTCCAAAGCGTTCTATCGGGCGATGACTGTACTCGTCGTCGGTTCTCCCTGTGCCGTGGTGATTTCGATCCCGGCAGCGATCCTGTCGGCGATCACGAGTGCCGCGCGAGGTGGAGTGCTGTTCAAGGGAGGATCGCATCTGGAACGAGCGGCACTGCTGAAGACGATGGCGTTTGATAAAACGGGCACGCTCACACTGGGGCGGCCTCGTCTGGTTGATATGGTTGCGACCGCTGGAATTTCCGAGACCGATCTGATTTCCGCCGGGGCATCTCTGGAAAAACATTCCGAACATCCGCTGGCACGGGCTGTGGTCGAGGCCGCCGCGGCGCGTGGAATCACGGTGACCGAGGCCGAAGGTGTCAACGCGGTTGTGGGATCTGGCATCGAAGGAATCTGGCAGGGAAAGCGATTGCGAGCCGGAAAACTGAGTTGGCTCCGCGACCAGGGACTAATGCTGGATGCCGATCTCTCGCAAAAGGCTGATTCCTTTCTTTCGGCTGGAAAGACCGTAATTGGTATTGGAGACGAAACGCGTGTCTGGGGACTTCTGGCTGTGGCGGACGCTCTTCGTCCAACGGCAGCCGCCGCGATCAAGGAACTTCGGGAGCTCGGTCTGTCACCACTGGTAATGCTGTCTGGCGATCATCCGAAGGTTGCCGGTCAAATCGCAGGGGAACTGGGAATGGAATTTCAGGGCGGCCTGCTTCCCGAAGACAAACTGCGGTTCATAGAAAACATGCGAAAGGAACACGGTTCCGTCGGGATGATCGGTGATGGCATGAATGACGCACCTTCTCTGGCGGCCGCAGACGTCGGCTTTTCGCTGGGTGGAGCGGGAACAGATGTGGCTTTGGAAACCGCAGATATCGTATTGCTCGCGGATGATCTTCGACGACTCCCCTATGCGATCGCTTTGGCACGACGGACTCAACAGATCATCCGCCAAAATCTGATCCTTGCCTTCAGCGTGATGGGCGGGCTGCTCGTGGCGACGATGCTGACAACACTGCCGCTCCCACTGGCCGTCGTGGGACACGAAGGGAGCACGGTCGCAGTGATCCTAAATGGACTGCGTCTGCTGACGTTCCCGAAGCCCAAGCCATTCGCAAAGTAGCCTTCATCGCTCCGGGTTTAATACCGCTGCACTTCGCGTCCTTGTCGAACATTACGATCAGCGCGTGATTGTCGCCAATCGCGATCTGATGTGTGACCTGATCGCCCTCGACGGTCTTACGCGTCTTCAACTCTTGCTGCTTGATGATCTCCAAGAACTGCGGCTTGGCCATGTCGAGCGACAGTGAATGCAGCTTGGGTTACGGTTTGATGAAATCGAGACCCGCTACTCCAGCAACGGCAAACACCGGTTTTTTCAGATCCCAGACACGGGCTGTTGAATCGGAATGTCCGGAAGCGATCTGCGTTCCATCGGGTGAAAATTCGAGGCACCAACAAGCAGAGTCAACTGGGATGCTCGCATGAAGTCGATTGCTGGCGACTTCGAGGATGTCGATGCCGGGATGGGCGTCGATGCGTGACCATGCCAGGAACTTGGAGTCGGGTGAGAAGCTCATGCCGTTGTCATTCTCTGCGATGAACGAGACTCGAGTTGGGCGTTCAGGCTCGATTGCTGCCATGACGACATCGCGAGGATTATTGACCGTCCACTCACTTACAGCTTTCAGTGTCGCTCGGTCGCGGAGCACGATTACAGTGGAGGTGACATCGCCCTGTTCGTTGCGCCGGCGTTCTCCTGCGGCGAGCCAACGACCATCAGCCGATACCGCCAGTGGACTCGCTTGCCGACTGATTGGGACTTGTCGCAACCGCTTACCGGTTTGAGTCTCGAACTCAGACAGCATCTCGCCGAACGCGACGAACAACGAACTTGTATCGGGAGTGAATGCCGCACAAAGGCCAGCCGACGCAAAGGGATTCCTGCCGCCCGCCTGATACGTATAGTCCGGCACATCCAGAACATGAGCGGCAACGAGGCTGCCGTCCTTCGCATTCCACCAACGGAGTACCGCGTCATCACCCCAAGACACGAATTGGCTACCATCTGCCTTGAATTTTACTGCTCGCGTGCCGCCAGACGTGCCGTGCCCTTTCAATGTGAAGAGCCGCTTGGCGGTCGCTCGATTCCAGAGGCCGAGCGTGTCGTCGAAGGCGCTCGTCACGATCAACGTTCCGTCCGGCGATACTGCCAGCCCGCGAATGGTCGTTGTTTTACTCTCGTGAGGCAGCGTCTGCTGCCGCTTGCCCGACTTGATGTCCCACAGGCGAGCGTCGCCAACGCTCGACGACACCAACGAACCGACGCCTGTGAATCGCACATTCAGAACCTCTTGTGAGTGCCCGTCACCAAGCTGATTCACCTGTTGGCGTGTCTTGAGATCAAAGATGGCCGTGAACGAGTCCTGTCCCGCTGCCGCCATCCAGCGACCGTCGCGGCTGATCGCCACTCCACGCGGCTGATTCACCGACAACGTTGCGAGTCGTCGCCTGGTTTCCACATCCCAAAGCTCAACGACATCATGAGACGGCACGGGCACAGCGAGAATCTTGCCGTCGGGAGTGAACTGAAAGCCGAAGTCCGCATTGCTGTAGCTCTCGATTTCGGGCGACTTGAGTCGCACGATTGACTCACCAGTTTCCGCATTGCACAAGCGAACGCCATCGTGTGCGATAATTGCAAACAGGCGACCGTTCGGCGCGAATGAAACCGAATCGCAGCGATCCGCCGCCAGCGGAATCGGGGCTGCGTCCTCGGCGATCTTCCACATCGATGCTCCGCGAAGTCCGGTCACGACTGCCGTATGAGCATCGGGCGACAATGCCGCATGTCGCACATGATCGATCCCGTCGAATTGTTGTTGTAGCAACATCTTACCAGTTTCAAGTTCCCACAGTCGCGCGTTACCCCGATGCGAGACCGTGAGTAGTTTTGAGCCATCGGCACTGAAGCTCAAACCGTTCAACTCGCCTGATCGAGCCTTCCATTTCAGTTCTTGCAGGTGCGCCGTCGTGTGTGCCGACAACACGACAACGCGAAAATGGCAGGTCCCATCTGCAGCGGGTGGAAAGTCTGTCGTACCAACCGCCACGCGACTCCCATCTGCCGACGCCGTTAACGACCATACGTTCTGTTCGCCGATTCGCAGTTGATGATGCTTCACCACGCGACCTGACTCACGATGAATCACCGAGACCCGATTATCCGCCTTGAGCCACACCCACTCGTCGTTTCCCGCAAAGGCCAATCTCCGCCACCATCCCGGCACCTTAAACCGAGTGCTCCCCAACCGCTGCACCATCCCGACCGGCAAAACCTCGCCGTCAGCATCGAGCGGTCCATTCACCTCCACAGGCTGTAACGCTGACACAAGCGGATTAGGACTCTGTTTCGGCGTGCTGTACTTGTCACTCAGGTTGGAACTGTCTTTATCCTCTCCCCGCACTCGTTGAATGCCGCTGCATTTCGCGTCCTTGCCGAACATCACGATCAGCGTATGCCCGTCGCCAAGCGCGATGTGATGCGTGACCTTCTCGCCGTCGACGGTCTTGCGAGTCTTCAACTCTTGCTGCTTGATGATCTCAACGAACTGCGGCTCGGTCATGTCGAGCGACAAGCCATGCAGCTTCGGATACGGCTTGAGGAATTCGAGGCCGTCCGCTGGAGATGTGTTCGCGGCGGCTTGTGCTTTGGGATCGCTGGCAGGAGAGACAGCAAACGTGACGATTCCTGACTCGGGAAAGGGGTCTCCCACTTTTCGTTCGCGGTCGTTGCCGTTGAAGGCACGGACTTTGAGTTGCAGCGTCTGGCCGGGGCGAGCGTTGATGACTCGGCCGACCAACGGGTTCGAGCCGTCTCCGCCGATACTGATCTCATACAGCTCGCGAAAGGCATGAGCGTCTCCCGGCTTGAGCACCCCCACCCGTCGCGCCTGCAACCAAGTGAAGGTCCCAACCCTCATGACCGAGGCGAACCACGACGTTGGCTCCCGTTTGATCGGTCACCGTGAAGTCTTTCGCGTCGGGGGTGGGCAAGTTGTAGAAGGTCAGATTCCCGACAATGTTCTGGCCCTCGTTGCGAACGAAGAGCCGCAGACGGACTCGCTCGCCGATCTGGTACTTGTCCTTCTTTGGCGAGAGATACGCGCCGAGCGACAGCCCCTCCGCATCCGGCTTGCCCCACGCGACCTGCTTGGGATCGATCTGTTCTTCAACGACGAGCGTGTCGCGAATCGTCAGCCCGACGAAACCATCATGCCCGATGGCAGGCAG
>CAIWEX010001198.1 GCA_903911795.1 uncultured Schlesneria sp. | reverse complement strand
TTCGGACCTGTACAACGATCCCTTCAATCAGCTCGAAGAGCAGATGCGGTTGACGATCGAGGGGATCAAAGAGCGCCAGGAATGGGAGCTGATCAACAGCAAGAAGTTTGGTCTGATTCATTCCGTTGATCCGGCCATGCGGATCAGTACTCGCTATGGGGCACCGACACCCGACGATCTGGATGAGTTGCTGGCCCTCGTCTGGAAGAAGCCTGCATTCTTTCTCGCCCATCCGAAAGCGATCGCCGCGTTTGAACGCGAATGTACCTGGCGCGGTGTCCCACCGGTCACTACCAACCTGTTTGGAACGCCAGTCATCCTGTGGCGTGGGGTACCGATCATTCCGTGCGACAAGCTGGAGATGAAGAGTCGTTACCAGTCCAACCAGTGGTTCGGAACAACCAGCATTCTGCTGCTGCGAGTCGGCGAAGCGGATCAAGGGGTTGTCGGCCTGCATCAAGCTGGTATCCCCGGCGAAATCATGCCCAGCCTGTCTGCACGTCTCATGGGCCTGGACAGCCTCGGAGTCGCCTCATACCTGCTCACGCTGTATTTCTCGTGCGCGGTTCTGACAGACGATGCATTGGCCGTCCTGGAAAACGTGGAAGTGGGATATTACCACGACTATGAACACCGAAAGTCGACTCCAAAGTAGAGCATCGTCAGGTGGCCCGCTGGGTGGCCGGGGCTGGACCGAAGGGAAGCCCCGGTCTTCAACGTGGTCGTTGTTTCCGGGCCTTCGCGAAGACGCTCCAGGCCCGGCCACCCGGTCGCCCCATGCCCGGCCGGAATTCTCAAAGTCGTATCCGCGCAGGTTGTAATTGAGACTGGAATCAGCAAATGAATGAAGTGACACCCGACCTGGTAGCCCAGATTGCGACGCGGCTGTTTAACGAGGTGCCGGGGACGCCCGCCCCATCAACGCCCCTTCCTGAGTTTGCTCCTGCGCTGCCGGTTCGTCCGGAGCCTCCAGCCATTCCCGCAGGTAACTCCATCCCGTTTTTGGAATTGCCATTCAACGCACCCGCCACTGTACCGACATCGATTCCCATCCCCCCCAGTGCGACGTCATTCAGCGACCCGGCGCGATTTGGGAGTTTCTCGTTGCCGACTGAGCAACCTCCACAGGATGATCGACTGCGAAACTTCATCCAGCAGATCCGGACTTCGCATGTGCATTCGCGCGACGGACTTTGTGCGGACGCTCCCGAGCAGAATTTTCTTTTCCGATCTTTGTCGTCAGGTCGAACGACTGCGACAGGACCGCGCCCATTTGATGTGGAGTCGGTCCGCAAAGACTTCCCCGCCCTGCATCAGCAAGTCCACGGCAAGCCACTCGTCTGGCTCGACAACGCCGCCACGACTCAAAAGCCGCAGAGCGTCATCGACACATTGTCGAACTATTATTCCCGAGACAACTCGAATATCCATCGCGCAGCTCACACCCTGGCCGCACGCTCAACCGATGCGTATGAGCAAGCTCGCGAGAAGGTGCAACGATTCATTGGTGCCGGTTCGGTCAACGAAATTGTTTTCGTACGGGGAACGACCGAAGGGATCAATCTGATCGCCCAGACATACGGCCGGAAATTCTTGCAGCCGGGTGATGAGATCGTTATGTCGACGCTGGAGCATCATGCCAATATCGTTCCCTGGCAGATGGTCGCCAAGGAACGGGGAGCGGTGATCCGTGTGATCCCTGTAAACGACCGCGGCGAAGTGATGCTGGAACAATATCAGGCGCTGCTGAGCCCGCGAACTCGACTGGTCGCGTTAACTCATGCGTCGAATTCACTCGGCACGATCCTGCCGATTGCCGAAATGATTGCGATGGCCAAGCGATTCAACGCACGCGTATTGATCGACGCCGCTCAGTCCATCGCACATCTTCCGATCAACGTCCAGCAACTGGATCTCGATTTCCTGGTCTTCTCGGGTCACAAAATCTTCGGACCAACCGGGATTGGGGCCGTTTTTGCCAAGGAAGAACTGCTGGAAATCATGCCCCCGTGGCAGGGTGGTGGGAACATGATCAAGACCGTGACATTCGAAGAGACGACCTACAATCCACCCCCAGCCCGGTTTGAAGCAGGAACCCCTAACATTGCTGACGCGGTCGGCCTGGGGGCTGCACTCGACTATGTCAGTCGCCTGGGTCTACCAAACATCAGCAAGCACGAACACGCTTTGCTGGAATACGGCACTGAAAAACTGTTGAAGATCGATGGCCTGCGCCTGATTGGTACGGCTCGAGAAAAGGTCGGAGTCCTGTCGTTCGTCCTGCCAAACCGAAAGACCGAATCCATCGGTAAGGCACTGGATGCCGAAGGGATTGCAGTTCGAGCGGGACATCACTGTGCCCAACCGTCTCTACGCAGATTCGGCCTGGAAGCGACCGTCCGACCATCGATTTCGCTGTACAACACCCACGACGATATCGACCGCCTCGCGGACGCCATCCGCCGGATCATGCGGATGTCGTAAATCTGGTCGTGACCGCACTCGGTCCGAAACGCATTTCGCACAAATTCATCCGTGTCTTCAGTGCACTCCGTGTCCAGGTACATGCTGAACAGGAACAGGATTGGACACGGAGGACACGGAAAACACGGAACGTCTGTGACCGATGTACGGTGACGGTCACGACATGAATGGCTACAGTAATGGTGTGATGACACCTTGAACCGGTCTTCTGATCTGCGGTCCTTCATGCATTCTCACCGAATTCGCCTGTTCGTTGCCTGCGTCTTGATGGCCATGCCTGCTGTCGGTGCCGAACCGACCGCGCCGGCGCAGATCGAGCGGTCCTGCAGCGGCTGTCACAATGATCGTGAAGCTGCCGGGGGACTGGATCTCACGCGACTTCCTTGGAAGCTGACAGATGCCTCGCTGCGCGAACGCTGGGGACGGATTCATGATCGGATTCAACAGGGGGAAATGCCTCCCGACGCTGCCGACCTGCCCGACGACCAGCGGCAGCAACTGGTTCAGCAGCTTCGTACGGCGATCCACGATTCGGATCTGGCGGAGGTTCGTGAATTTGGACGCGGTCCGATGCGGCGTCTGAATCGGGATGAGTTTCAGCAGAACCTGCGTGACATCCTGCAACTTCCGCGTCTCGATATTCGCGACATGCTCCCTGAAGATCGCGAGGCACATCATTTCAACAAGACCGCGGCCGTACTGGATATGTCGCGGATTCAACTGGCAGCATACCTGGAGGCGACCGAGTCTGCGTTGCGACAGGCGATGGCCAGCGGGATCGAGCCACCTGCATCTACCCGATATCACGCTCTGGCCACACGGATGTTTCAGGAGGCTGAGACCTTCGGGAACCGTGAAGCAATGTTCTATGCGAAGGACTCGAAATTACTGCCGATGGATGGTGGCAAGCTGAATGAACTTCGCAAAAGCAATCAACACGATCCCAGTGTTGAAATGGCATTGTTCCGTGCCGCGTCGTGGCCATATTACGGCTATCCCGAGGGATTCATTGCTCGTTTACCTGGTGACTACAAAGTTCGTTTCTCGGCACGGGCCGTCGTTCAGCTTCCCGGATTTGAATTGAAGCCTGCGACCCGTCCGCAGCCAATGACATTCCGAGCCCGGGCTCCGTCTGGGCCTGATGTTTCGGGAGATGTGCGAGCAACCGGTGGGCTGATTGATATCGCTCCGGAAGTCGCAGTGCATGAGACCGTCATCACGTTACGAAAGGGTGAGACGTTTGAATACAGCCTGCTCGGCCTCCCAATGCCACTGGCACGCAACGTCAACAATGGCCCACCGACATATCGCTATCCGCCGCTTCCTGAAGGTGGGCAACCGGGGGTCGCATTTCAGTGGATCGAAGTCACCGGGCCAATAGCTCCCGCGCAGTGGCCTCCGTCGTCACATCGAGTCTTGTTTGACGATCTGCCGATTCGTCTGCTCGCAATGGCAGCGGGACAATCAGAGTTACCCGTTGAAGTTGTATCGGCGAAACCTCGCGAAGATGCTGTCCGATTGCTGCGGAGATTTGCGGAACGGGCTGCTCACCAGCCCGTTCCCGAAGCGAGCCTGCGTCCGTATGAGCAGTTGATCCTGTCGAAACTGGATCAGAACCGTCCGTTTGCGGAGGCGGTCATGGCCGGATACAAGGCCCTCCTCTGTTCCAGTCATTTTCTCTATCTGCGAGAACCGACGGCCGACAATGCACACTTCCCGATCGCGTCCCGGCTGTCACACTTTCTGACCAACAACCGACCGGATGATCCGTTAAGGCAACTCGCTGCCGAACAGAAGCTGCGTGATCGTGGTATACTTCTTGCGGAAACAGATCGTCTGGTGGCGAGTGCCGGATTTGAACGGTTCATCCAGAACTTCACCGACTATTGGCTGAACCTGCGACACGTTCGCCGCGATGAACCGGACATTCGCCTGCATCCCGAATACCGATTCGATGACTACCTTGTTGAATCGATGGAAATGGAAACGCGAGCTTACGTCACCGCCATGGTTCGCGAAAACCTGCCAATACGAATGTTGATTGATGCAGACTTTGTGCTGGCCAATGACCGCCTCGCCACACATTACGGGTTACCTCCGATGAATGGATCTGCCATGCGCAAAATTAGCATTCCTGAAGGGAGTCCCTATGGAGGCCTGATGACTCAGGGAGCGATCCTGAAGGTGACTTCGAATGGGACTTCGACATCACCCGTCGTCCGCGGCGCCTGGATCATGGACCGATTGGTTGGCGAACCACCGCCGCCACCACCTGCCAGCGTTCCAGCAGTCGAACCTGACATCCGTGGTGCCAAGACGATTCGCGACCTGCTGGCGCTGCACACAAAATCGGCTTCGTGTGCGAATTGCCATGCCCGGTTTGATCCCGTCGGCCTGGCACTGGAAAACTTCGATATCCTGGGGGGCTGGCGAACACGCTATCGCGGGATTGAAAAGGGGGATCGCATCAGCGGAATTGATCGAGCGGGGCACGATTTCGCCTACACTCTGGCAGACACCGTGGATGCTTCGGGAAAACTGCGAGACGGCCAGCCGTTCAAAGATGTTCATGACATCAAGCGTTTGTTAATTGCCAACCCTCGCCGCCTGGCTCGAAATCTCCTGCACCAGTTCACCGTCTATTCAACAGGAACCCCAGTCCGATTCTCGGACCGGGTCGAGATCGAAGCAATGCTCGACGCCTGTGCCAGTGACGGATATCGGACTCGCGATCTGCTGCACGCGTTTGTGACAAGCCGGATTTTTCTCGGACAACAGGGAGCTCATTGATGTCTGAGTTCAGCCCCGTTTCATTGCGCCGCCTGATTCCCCGACGTACCGTACTGCGCGGTGCTGGAGTTGCCTTGGGGTTGCCGCTGCTGGACTGCATGCGGGGACGGACCGCACGTGCGGCGGACGCAGTTGCCCCAGGTCGGATGCTGCTGATCTCGAATAATCTCGGTGTCCTGCCGAAACCGTTCTTTCCGACGGCCACGGGGCCTGATTACGAACTGTCGCCGTATCTTTCCGGCCTGACGGATTTTCGACGCGACTTCACCGTTTTCAGCGGACTGTCACACCCCGGTGTTGTTGGCGGACACAGTACCGAGAACTGTTTTCTGACGGGGGCTCGCGGCCCGACGCGTAGCGGCTTTCGCAATCAGATCTCACTCGATCAATTCGCCGCCGAAAAGCTGGGCCAGGTGACTCGATTCCCCACGCTGAATCTCGGGGTCAACATCGACAAGGCCAATCGCAGTCTGAGCTGGACTCGAGACGGAGTGTTGCTGCCTGCCGAAGACAGCGCCACCGCCCTGTATCACCGGATGTTCCTGCAAGGGGATGCTGCGTCGGTTGCGAGGCAGAAGCAGCGACTGGAAGAGCAGGGAAGTATTCTCGATGCTGTTCGCGACGAAACACGGGAATTCAGCCGTAGTCTTGGTCGCGATGACCAGCAACGACTCGATCAATACTTCACGTCCGTTCGAGAGCTTGAAGAACGTTTGCAGATCGCACTGCAATGGGAATCGCGTCCCAAGCCGGTGACATCGCAGCCGTTGCCGACCGACATTTCTGATCGAAAGCTGTTCATCCCCAAATTTCGACTGATGCTGTCGATGGCACGCCTGGCTCTGGAAACCGATTCGACACGCCTGGTCACTCTCATGGTCGATGCGTTTGCGACCCCCGTCTTCAAACTGAATGACGAGCGAGATTCGACGGACGGTTATCACAACCTGAGTCATCATGGACAGGCAGAAGACAAAGTCCGTCAGTTGGAAGAAGTGGATCAACAGCAGATGACGTTACTGCGAGAACTGTTGCAATCCCTCGCGGAATCGAAAGAGGGGGGACAGCGATTACTGGATCGGACGATGGTCCTGTATGGCAGCAACATGGGGGATTCGAACACACACGACAATACGAATCTACCGATTCTGCTTGCGGGTGGCGGCTTGAAGCATGGCAGGCACATGGCGTTTCCTCGAGACCAGAACACGCCGCTTTGCAATCTGTACGTGACAATGCTTCAGCAACTGGGGATCGAAACCGATCGCTTCTCCAGCAGCATGGGAACGTTGACCGGACTCTGATCTGAGGCGATTTCTGACTCAGAATCTTCAATTTGACTCATTGACAGTTCGGGAACTTCCGATATATTTCATGACCTGAGGACAAACAGATGGCCACGACACCGCGATTGACGAATCTGGAAGCCTTGGGCGAGGCAGCGGAATGTCTGCGCGTGCTGGCTCACCCGCATCGATTGCGGATGATCCAGATGCTGTTACAGGGAAATCATACGGTGACCGAACTGGCGGAAGCATGCGAACTTCCGACGGCGATGGCGTCGGAACACCTGCGACTGATGCAGCGCTGTGGATTTCTGTCCAGTCAGAAGGACGGCCGAAAAGTCTATTATCAGGTGGTGGAACCGCATTTGAAGCAGATCCTCAAATGCGTTGAAGACCGCTTTGACCCTGCCCGGTGCAAGTAGTTTTTTGCCAGTATCGCTTTTTTACCCGAAAAGATCGTCGGTTTCCGAATGGTCTAACAAATATCACCACAAAGGAGTCTGCCATGACCGTCACGACAATCGCACCAAAACAACTGAATGACCTTGTTCAATCCGGGACTGCCATCGAATTGATTGATGTCCGGACGCCGGTTGAGTATCGCGAAGTCCATGTGAGCTTTGCCCGAAATGTGCCACTCGATCAGTTGGATGCCGCCAAGCTGATTGCGGGCCGAAGTGGATCGGATCCGCTGTATGTCATCTGCCGCTCAGGGAGTCGTGGACAACAGGCCTGCCAGAAGATTCTTGCCGCAGGATACACGAATGTCGTCAACGTTGAGGGTGGTACGCTGGCGTGGGACCAGGCGGGCTTGCCCGTCGTCCGCGGCAAGAAAGCAATCTCGCTGGAACGGCAGGTCCGGATCGCCGCAGGACTAATGGTCCTGACCGGGTCCGTGCTGGGCGCATTTGTCAGCCCCTACTGGATCGGGCTGTCGGGCTTCGTCGGTGCCGGACTGACCTTCGCTGGCATTACAGACACCTGTGGCATGGGAATGATCCTGGCCCGCATGCCCTGGAATCAGGTTTCAAAATTGCCCGCTCAAGGCAATGGTACAACTTGCGCCACGTAGTCATTCTGACGTCGTTGACCCGGCAGAGAAGGCCGAGGCAACAGTTCCCCGGGGAATCGGCTTTTTCAATGTAGGGTGGGACTAGTTCGCTTCGAACGCCAGCCCACCATAAGGAAACGTCGAGAATCGTTGGTGGGCCGGCGCCGCGAAGCGCCCCTGGTCCCACCCTACATCCTCCACCGTTTCAAAAGTTCATTGGCCCATTCAGCAGGAAACATGTGCTTAGCGAGTGCCGATGGCCTTGTAGTTGCGTTCCGGTGCCCCGATGTAGTTTGACGACGGGCGGATGATCTTGTTGTCGCTGACCTGTTCCAGAACGTGAGCACACCATCCGACGATTCGGCTGGCTGCGAAGACACAGGTGAACATGTCACCCGGAATTCCCATGTAATGCTGCAGGCTGGCCGAATAGAAGTCGACGTTACAGTTCTTCTTGATCGACGCCTTGACCGCCTGTTCCATGGCTATCGAAATGTCGTAAAGCTTGGAATCGCCCGTTTCGATTCCCAGGCGTCGTGACAGTTCTTTCAGATGGACAGCACGCGGATCTTCCACTTGATAGACCGCGTGGCCGAAGCCCATGAACTTCCCTTTTTTTGCCCGCACAGCATCAACCCAGGGGACAACATTTTCGACGCTGCCGATTTCGAACAGGGTCTTCAGGACTTCCGTGTTGGCCCCGCCATGCAGCGGCCCCTTCAAAGCGCCGATGGCACCGGTAATTGCTGAATAGAGATCAGACAGGGTTGCTGCGATGACTCGGGCCGCAAACGTGCTGGCATTCAGTCCGTGTTCGGCATGCAGAATCAGGATCAGATCCATGGCCTTTTCGGCATCGGCCGACGGTGCCGTACCGTTCAACATGTACATGAAGTTACCAGCGTGGCTGAGATCGCTACGTGGCGCAACAGGTTCGAGACCAGCCGAAAGCCGACGGATCGCAGCTACAATCGTGGTCATTTCTGCGGTCAGGCGAATCGACTTTTCAAAGTTGGCCGCAGGGGACTCATCTTCGGCGATGGGATCGTAGGCTGCTGACATCGAAACGGCGGACCGCAAGGCGGTCATCGGGGGAGTGTCTTTAGGGAGCGAACGCAGGAAGTCGAGAACCTGTGGCTCGACCTGGCGGTGATGAACCAGTTGCCGGTTGAAATCGGCGAGTTGGGCATCGTTTGGCAGTTCACCTTTGAACAGCAGATAGGCTGTCTCTTCGAACGTGGATTGCGTTGCCAGTTCGTGAATGTTGTATCCACGGTAGATGAGCTTGCCGAGTTCTCCGTCGACATCGCAAATCGTAGTGTCGGCCGCCACCACTCCCTTAAGGCCGCGAGCCGCGATCTTGTCGGCCGAATGATCTTTGTCAGCATCTGGTGCGACTGCGGCGGTCATGGGCAAGTTCTCGCTTTTTGCAAAGTATGAGGCGGGGTCGATGGAGTGATGCGTCGCCGGGCGTGTGATTGACCGTTGACGGAGTCTGTCTGCAGTATAACCGTGAGCGCGGACCGAGTTCAAACGAACTGTATCGAGAGTTTTCACGGAGATCGGTCCCTGACGAGGTCGCAAGTTTTTTTTGACATTTTTTGTCAGTTGAGGAAATTTGGAGGTGCGGCGCTCGCGGTTTTGTTAGCATCTTGTCTCTCGCGGCACTCGGATGGGGCCGCGGAATCGCAAAGAGAGAAAGGATGCTGTCAATGCGAACCCTTGCAGATCTGTACATTGTCGTCACCCAGGAATCTTCGCTGCCCGGAATATCGGGTTGCGGTACCAGCAGCGAACGCTCGCTCCAGTGGGGTTTGAGCGGCGCAAGTGACACAAGGGTGCATCGGGCTTCGGAGTGCAACATCGCGAAAGCACCCGGATCTCAATTCGCAGGCTAACAGTTTCATGGTTTCTCGTGTCGAATGACAACGGTCGTCCCGCAACGACCGTCACACAAGGAAGTGGTTTTCTTCACAGGAGGTTGGACCCAAATGCATCGTTTTAATCCGGGACTCGCCGCGCTACTGGACGCAGCGAAAATCAAGGGCTACGCCACATTTCAACAAGTGAATAAGTATCTGCCGGACGAGGGGGGTGACCCCGAAATGGTCCCCGAGTTGATTGCGGCGCTCGAAGACGCAGGGCTGGATGTCGTCGATGAACCCACCCCGGAAGAAGTGCAACGACTGGAGTCGCCACCAGATTCGATGATCGAGCCCGAAGCTGCATCATCGTCACGCGACCCGATCCGCATGTATCTCAGCCAGATGGGACATATCCCGCTGCTCTCTCGCGAAAAGGAAATTTTCCTCGCCAAGCAGATTGAGCTGGTCCGGAAATGGTTCCGCCGCAAAATGATGGAATCGGATTTCGCCCTGAATTTAGCCTTGGAAACCATCAAGAAGGTGATCGCTGGCGATTTGCCGTTCGAACGAACACTGCGGACCAGCGAAACCGAAGATCTCCGCAAGGAACAGATTCAGGGGCGCATTCCCGTCAATATTCCCACCATCGAACGATTGATGGGCGATAATCGCCACGACTGGAACTTGTACAAGGCCGAGCGCGAACCCGCTGCCCGGGCTGAGATCAAGACCCGAATGACGCGCCGACGCCGTAAGCTGTGCTGGCTGATCGAAGAACTGAGCGTCCGGACCCAGCGACTGCAGCCGATCATGCGCCGCATGGAGCAAGTGGCCAAGCGGATGACAGAACTGCAGGCACAAATCCGGACTCTCACCGAACGCCGGACTCAGGCTGCCGTTAATGAAGCGGAAGTTCTGCGACGCGAGTTGATCGACCTCGTCGAATTGACTCAGGAATTCCCGGAAGACTTCTGCGACCGGATGCGCCGGGTGATGGCAAAATTCGATGCCTGGACCAGTGCCAAGCAGCAGCTTTCCGGTGGAAACCTGCGGCTCGTCGTTTCAATCGCCAAGAAATATCGCAACCGCGGCCTCAGCTTCCTGGACTTGATCCAGGAAGGGAACGCTGGCTTGATGCGTGGTGTCGAAAAGTACGAATATCGCCGTGGCTATAAGTTCTCAACGTACGCCACATGGTGGATTCGCCAGGCGATCACGCGAGCCGTCGCTGATCATGCCCGAACGATTCGTATTCCAGTGCACATGTTCCAGTGCATTTCGACGCTGAAAGCCAAGAGCGAACAGATTCGCCAGGAAACCGGTCGCGATCCGAGCATGGAAGAACTGGCGGAAGCCGTCGGCATGTCTCTGGAAGAAACCGAACGGATCATGAAGACGTGGAAGCATCCCGTCAGCCTCGATACCCCTGTCGGCGAAAGCGAAGATGCCAGCTTTGGTGACTTCCTGGAAGACGACAACGAATCGAGTCCGTCGGAAACGGCGATGCAGGAAATGCTGCGGGACAAGATTGAAGTCGTCCTTCGCAGCCTGACCTATCGCGAACGGGAAATCATCCGCCTGCGATACGGCTTGGGTGACGGCTACAGCTACACGCTGGAAGAAACAGGACGAATCTTCAAGGTGACTCGTGAGCGAATCCGCCAGATCGAATCGAAGGCGCTGCGAAAGTTGCAGCACCACACTCGAGCCGACCACCTGAAGGGCTTCGTTGACGAACTTCCCGCCGGTGCTGCTGCTGCCGCCGCCGCGGCTGCCGCCGCTGCGATCGCGGGCACGGATGACACGGGTGCAGACGAGTCGATTGAAGTTCTCGCCGCGGCGGGATGAGGCCTTGCATTCAAAGAGATTTGAAAACCACCCTGTCTCGCGTGAGGCGGGGTGGTTTCGTTTTAACGCCAGCGACTTCGCATCGGGTCACGCATCCTCAACATGTCGCGTCATGGCCGAGCGACAGTGAATCACGATCGGAATGGACTGCCCGCTGAATTCCTTCCCAGGCTTGGATATAGGTCAGGAATGGCAAGCCATCGACAGTCGGCTCTGGCAGTCGCGTGATGCCATCGACCGCCGGGCCCTCTGCGACCATCCGTTCGAGAAGTTGAAGCTGTTGCCTTGTCGTCCAGGCATCCGTCACCGTGGCTTGATCCTTCAGCCAAAGAATTGAAGCTGCCAGGGCCATGCCGCCCCAGTTACTGACACCAGCAACGATCGTCCAGTCGGTGGCAATCCGACATGGGGTGCGTGCAGCGGACTCATTATTCAGGCGCAACCGCAATTCCTGCCAGGAAATACTTCCCATACCAATCTCGTTGCCGCCATCACCGATTCCGATCGTCTTGATCCCAGAGACTTCGTGGGCCAGTTCGAATAAGCGGTGCAGTGGCGGGGTCACAGCATCAATGCAGACGCCCCGCATGTTGTAGTTGTGATTTTGCTCGTGCGGTGGAACCAGTATTTGAAACTCCGGGGATTGATTCGGACTCAATTGCTGTGTGATCGACTGGGGGGTGTGGGAAGGCCCCACGCGTTCAATTGCGATCAAGTGCGTCCACCGGGAGCCCTGCTCCGCCGCTGTCGTTCGAAACCAGCGTTCAATTTCCTCCATGTCATTTCCGGGAATGACGACCGTCGATTCCGGCAGGTGCATCTCTCGTGCGGCGACTTCTACGGCACGTCGGCAAAACGCGTCCGTCACGATCTTGACCGTCATTCCGCACTGGATTAGCGCGGCGGCGAGTATGGCTGCGCCGGGAGGGCCGTCTGTTTCAGCGGCCGGGGGCGTGGCCGCCGGAATAAAGAAGCCCGTGACAATGACGACAAATCGACCGCAATCGGCCAGATCGACTGCTGCCAGCGCCAATTGACCGGGGCAGAGTGGACCCCGAGCTTCTTCGGTCGCAATCAGGCCACGTCGCGCAGGGTCACGGCGAATCATGCGGTCGATTTCATCGATGGTGGCCAGGTTTTTCACGTGAGTTACTTGGGCCGTGGAGATCTGTTTGAAAACTACAGCTGAGGCGAGTCAATTGGCCGATTTGGGGCTTTGGGAGCTCGCCATTCGTAAGGCAAAACACGAGAAAATCCCAAGCTGGCTCGGCAGAATTCGCAGTTGAAAAATATCATTCCCGTCATGGAATTGGCGGGGCTCAGTTTATCGACTCAAAAACAGGAATTCCCATCGAAAAACAGGGATTCTCCTTTCTTGCTTCTGAGAAATTGTGCAACGATTCAGGTTCATTGGTTGTCAGTCCGAAGGGATGTTGACAGAATCCGTCCGTTCTTAGGGCGGGCATAAAGTGTCGACAGAGTCGATCCGCTGCCATTCCGCGCGGGAAGTGAGTCGAGATGGACGAGAAAAAGCCTTCCACATCAGATATTTTGGCCAAGATTCGTGCGCAGAAAGCTGCTGCAGCGGGGGCGGCGTCGCCACCTGCGGCAGAGACTCCTGCACCCGAAGCGGCACCGGTTGCTGAGGCTCCGTCGGCAGCGCCGACGCCAGCACCAGCGGCTCCCAAGCCTGCTGCTCCGGGAGCGAAGCCCGGCTCGACCAAGGATATTCTGGCGGCAATCCGTGCGAAAGGTGCGGGGGCTCCAGCGGCCGCTGCTCCAGCCGCCGCGGAATCTGCTCCAGCGTCCACTCCGGCTGCTGCCAAGCCAGCCGCCGCTGCCGCTGCGGGTCCGAGGCCTTCGGTTCAGGATATGTTGAAGGCGGTTCGTGAAGGGAAAGGGGCTGCTGCCCCTGCCGCAGTCGCACCAGGGGCTCCAAAGCCAGCGGTTGCTGCTCCGCCCGTTCCGGCGAAGCCTGCATCAGCCGCGTCCAAGAAAGCACCCACTCCGCAACGTCGAAGTCTCGCATGCATTCTGCTGGTTGCCGTTGCCAGTTTGGCGTGTTTTATTGGTTCGGCGCTGACTGGCAGTGGGCTCCTGTTCCTGCTGGGAATGCTCGTCTGGTCTACGCTCATGACCCCGTTCATGGCCGCATGGGCCTCGCTGATTGAAGTCGCTTCGCTGGGTACTCTTCATACCGCACGCTTCATGATGCCGAATGTACTCGTTGAGCCACCTTCAAAATTCAAGGTTGGTCCGATTTCGGATTACCCACTGAATACCGTTTCGAATAAGTGGAAAGACCAGTTCGGTGTCTGGATTGTTCATACAGATCAGTATGAAGGCCAGAACTTGATTTTCGCTCTTGCTTCGGTTTGCACGCATCTGGGGTGTACCCCAAGCTGGCTGGATGGTGAGCAGAAGTTCAAGTGTCCGTGCCACGGGTCTGGCTTCTACATCACTGGCGTCAACTTTGAAGGTCCTGCTCCACGTCCGCTGGAGCGTATGGGCTTGAAGATCGCCGAAGGGATGCTCGAAGTCGATAAGAGTATGAAGTTTCAGGAAGAGATGGGGCAGTGGGTTGATCCTGCGTCCTTCGTTTCTGTTTCCTGAGGTTTGTTGGCTGATACGTAACGGCGGTGTTTTCAAGGTTGGGTTGGCGGGATAAGGGCGAATCGATGTCTGTCGGTGATTACATTCGCGGCTCGCAGATTTGGAAGAGTATCTTTCGGCATCCCG
>CAIWEX010001197.1 GCA_903911795.1 uncultured Schlesneria sp. | reverse complement strand
TCCAGGCGAAACCAGTGGCTGGTCCTATGGGCACCCGTCCGTGGCCTTGCTCGAAACCTCGACGCTGCAGGCCCGGATTGTCGAATTGACAGGCCGGTAACCCAATACCGATGTTTGGAAATACCATCCGCTCGCTCTATCGCAGCAATGGCGACGCCAGACCTTCGCGTTCGTGGTTACCCGTTTACCGTCAGATTCCGCCAGTTTCACTCTCGCTGGAAGAATACTTCTTCGATACTATGATGTCGTATCGCTGAAGTTCGATGGGTTCGGGCGAGGGGTTGGGTATGAATCGTTCACACCGTGGGGCTCATGCGGCGGGAGTACCGCTGTCATTTATGACTGGTGCCACCTCATCGACAATTTCGGTGGGGTCACGGCGGTGGTTCTTGCAGGCGGGGCTTGCAGGGAGTGCTCTTGCAGCCAGCGGACTGGCATCACAGGGGCATGCTGCAACTTCCTTGAAGGAACGACTGGGAAGTGATCGCAAATCGGTCATTCTGTTCTGGCTGTCAGGTGGGCCGAGTCACATTGATATGTGGGATCCCAAGCCTGATGCTCCTACGGAAATTCGTGGGCCATTTTCGACGATTGCGACGACGCTGCCTGGCGTTCAGTTCAGCGAACACTTGCCGTTGCAAGCTTCCATCGCGGACAAGCTTTCCATCATTCGTTCGGTGGACTGTACCGCCAGCAATCACACTCCCATCACGATGCAGGCGGGAAATCCACTCGCGCGACGCACGGACAATGGCCGCGATGGGGATGGATATCCCTCAATGGGATCCGTCGTCGCCAGGTTTCGGGGACCGAATGATCCCGAACTCCCTGCCTTCGTGGGGTTGGCCCCGTCGTGGAAGGCGGATGTCTGGGAATCAGGTCAGATGGGGATGAACTATGCCCCCGTAAACGGCCTGGAACTTGCCGGGAAATTTTCCCTTCCGGCAGGAATTCAACTTGATCGACTTTCCAATCGCGAACAATTGCGACAGCAATTTGATCGTCTTCGCCGGGATATCGATTTGACAGAAACGCTCGACCGGTCAACTCGATATCAGCGTCAGGCGTACGAAATGACTGTTTCCGGGAAGGTCGAGAAGGCGTTTAACCTCAGCGACGAACCGGCCTCGTTACGCGATGCGTATGGACGAGAAAGTATTGGGGAAAAGGGGCTGTTAGCGCGACGCCTGGTGGAAGCAGGAGTATCATTCGTGCTGGTCAGCGGTCGCTGGGGCTACTTCGATCACCATGGCGACAATGTTCCGCCCTGGGGCGGCATTGAAAAAGGTCTGAAACCAATTCTGCCAACCGTCGACAAAGTCATGCATACTCTGATTCACGACCTGGAGCAGCGTGGATTACTGGAGACGACCCTGGTCATGATGATGGGCGAATTTGGTCGTTCCCCCGTGATGACGGCGGATGCCGGGCGAAATCATTGGACGAATGTGATGTCGATGATCGCGGCGGGTGGAGGACTACGTCACGGACAGGTGATCGGCAGCACCGACGCACGCGGCTATGGAGTCAAGGATGGTCTGGTTCGCCCACAGGATCTGGCGGCCACGGTCTTCCGGCACTTCGACATCGACCGGGGAAGCCATTGGGTCAATCCGCAGGGGAGGCCGACGCCGATCGTGACCGAAGGTGGCCGACCAATTCCTGAACTTGGATAGCAGGTCTGCGCGGCGTCAATTACGCCGCAGGGCTCGCATCCAGCAGTTCTTCGATGACTTTGACAAGCTCCGGGAACTGAAACGGTTTTGCCAGAAATCGTTCGTCAGCGGAAATTGTCGGTGGCAGGTCTGACCCGATCAAGACTCGGTTGGATTGCTGCCAGCGCGACGTGACTGTGGCC
>CAIWEX010001196.1 GCA_903911795.1 uncultured Schlesneria sp. | reverse complement strand
GCACTTTTTGCGAATGATACAGCTCCGCTCACGTCACGAACGATCGAAGCTCTCAGCCAGTCGACAATTCTCCAACGCGAGGTTGAAGCTGATCCCAACTCCACTGTGCCAACAATACAGGGGCCAGGTTTTGTCGCACCGATCGGGCTTGGGGGCCATTTCCCTGCCAATGTGGAGAATACGCCACCGGTCGATCTATTCAATATCGAAGCCTCGAATCGAGTAAGCACGACGAACCCAGGCAAGGGCGCGTTTAATATTGATCCCGCGAACGTACCCGCCGGCAAACAACTCAATGCGTTGATCTCGTACGGCACTGCGTCCGGAGTCGCTGCCATGGCCGACAACGTGCAGAATCGCGGTATTGCCACGCTTCCCGGTGGGCTTCCGATTTACCTCAATGGCAAACTCGTCGGCGGAATTGGTGTGTTCTTTCCCGGCAACGATGGTTATGCCACGCACGAGCAGGGATTTGAGGCTGGGAAGGGACAAGATAAAACTCAGCACATGAATACAACTCAAGAGCTGGAGGCCGAATTCATTGCGTATGCCGCTTTGGGTGGTAGCAAGCGGGCTGCTGCAGATGGCGTCTCGCATGCTGTCATTGGGACACTAGGCGGAATTGCTCCGGTGGCGGGTGTCGATCTGCCGTTTGGCTTCATCACTCTCAACGGAATCAGTCTGCCTCTATTCGGTTCAACGCCTGGTAAGTGCGGACTGGAAGATCTGATCTCGCAGTTCCGTGGTGCAATGGGCACGGGTACGCTTAGTGGCGCGGACCAGCCGTTGGCCGGGGTATTGCCGGGGGACACTACATTAGGAGGTTCTGACGTACCACCATTCGGGTATTTCGTTACTCCACACGTCAGTGCGAACAGTGCTCTGACCGTTGCGGACATGACGAAGATCATCGACGCGGGGATCGCTGCGTCGGACCGGGTACGAGCCGCGATTCGTCTCGACGGGAACACATTAAATACCGGTGCCGCCGGTGTGCGCATGACGTTTGCCATCACAGACACCACTGGAGAGGTTCTGGCACTCTATCGAATGGAGGACGGCACGATGTTTTCCACGGACGTTGCCATCGCCAAGGCTCGAAACGTGGCGTACTTCGATAGTCCAAACTTGCAACCGCAGGATCAGGTGAAGACCTCTGACACTGGGCCATTGATTCCTGTCAACACGGCCTTTACCAATCGAACGTTCCGTTTTCTGGCCGAGCCTCGCTTTCCGTCTGGAGTTGATGACAGCAAGCCACCTCAGTTCTCGATTTTGAACGATGCTATCGCCGCTGGTATCGATCCGACCACGGGCGAGAACATAACTCCTGGCACGCCGGCCGCTGCTTCTGCTTTTACGACGGTCATGGGGCACGACGTTTTCAATCCGGGGACAAATTTCCACGACCCGACCGACACTGATAACCAGAATGGCGTCGTCTTTTTCCCGGGCAGCATGCCCCTCTATAAGAATGGCGTGCTCGTGGGGGGATTGGGTGTCAGCGGTGATGGTGTCAATCAGGATGACCTTGTGACCTTCCTCGCGGCGCAAGGGTTCTTGCCGGATGGCGTGATCATAAAAACGGCCGATGAAACGACGGTCAACAACGTCCGTCTACCGTTCGAGAACTTCGGAAGGAATCCGTTCGCATGACACTCTTTCTACCCGCAACTTATCGTGAGTCCGACACGGGAAAACTCCGGATACGAATCAATCCCCTGGCTGCCCTGCCCCTCGTGGGAGCGTGGTTATTATTCGTCGGGAACGCGCATGGACAGTCCAATGACGGGATAGCGCGTGCCGGCTATCCGCACCAAATTGCCAGATACGCCCGCGTTGGATACGGAAGCAATTACGTTGCCTACTATGTTGGCGGAGGCGCGCGGGCGTATAAAGGTGAAGCTCGCTATTGTGACGAAGGGACATTTGGCGTCGACTATATGCCGATTGTTCCCGGCTTCCGTCGTTCTGTTGTTCTCGGGTGGTGGCACGGAAAACGGTCGCAAGGTGGATATGGCCAATACGAGCCGAATGCACCTGTGGCTCCGTTCCCCAACATTTCAGGGCGATCAGACAGCCTGCCGCTCACGACCGATTAGCGCTCGGTTCATGCTCATTCGATATCTTCCGCCGGCGGTAAACTATGGTGTGACAGTTCTTCTGGGGCTTTTTCCGGTGTACCGACTCCGGCGATTACTTCCTTTGGACCGGCTTCACTCGGAACCGATGGTGTCGTCACGACTCCTGTCGCAAACCGCCAACTGTTCAGCGCCAAGTTATACTCCGCGACTGCGCTGTGCGACTGCTGAAGAGCGTTGGCAAGCTGGTGTCGTGCGCGAAGTACTCGATCAATATCAATTTGTCCCGCCGAGTACAGTTGGCTAAACGTATCCGCCTGAACCCGCGCGGCGTTCACACGTTCTTGCTGGCACCGCCATACTTCCCACGAGGAATTGATCGCATCCCAGGCATCGCGAACCTGCTGCTGGATCAGGAACTCTGTTTCCTGCCTCGCTCGTGTTTGCCTGGCAAACGCAATCCGAGCCTGTTCCATTGCCGCCTTTTCCGCACGCTGGCCGAAAACATAAGAATACCGCAGTCCGACGCTCATCATCCCATACTGGCCGGCACCCAAGGTACTGACCGAGCCTAACAGGCTATTGTTCAACCCCGTCAGTGAATATCCCGCATAGGCGCGAACATCTGGACGCAGGTTGTTTGCCCGGCGGTCCAATTCCATTTGAGCCTGACTCACCTGGAATTGACGGATCTGGATTTCCGGCCGCTGCTGAGTGGCGAGTGTCAGCCCTCGCTCCAGGTCAGGCTTCACCTCTTGCACGAGGGGCTCTTCTGTCAACGTTAGCTTTCGCCGATCACCAGGGGGGATTCCCATTAATGTGAACAAGTGGTTTCTCGCAGCACGTGCGCGTTGCTGGGCCTGGGCCAACTCAGCCTTGAACGAATGGAGGTTTTCAGTCGCTGCTGCAGCCTGCACGACACTCCCCTTGCCGATTTCAAATCTCTTCTGCTCCAAGGCATTGGTCGCGTGAGCCTGTTCGACAAGATCCTCGAACGTCTTTAATTGCGAGTTTGCCAGCCAGGCCAGCCAGTAAGCGCGCTGGACGTCGGCCAGGGTCTGGTTGACCTCAACCTGAAACTCAGCAGACGATTGTTTCTGGCCGGTTTCGGCGATGTTAATTCCCGCAAGATTCGCCTGCCGGTTTGCTCCGCGGAATAAAGATTGTTCGATCACAAGGCTCGCAGCAGATTGGTAGGCTGGGTTGTAAATCAAGTACTGTCCCATCGGCGCATTGTAGTTGTACGTGGGCCCTACCCCGATTCGTGCGGTGGTCCCCGTAGAAAATCTCTGCTCGACGGACATCAAATTCGGGGTGCCGGCGACCGGACCGTACGATGTCGTTCCGTACTGGCTTACGCCACCACGGACGGCCTGAAGTGCCGAGGCAACCTGTTGCGTCCCGTTCATGTACTGCGAGTTCGTGTTAAACGCCGTATCGTACTGAGCCTTCTCAATCTCTGTTCGAGCAGCGGCCTCTTCGGGCAGATCCTCGATCACTCGCAGGTGCAGATTGTTACTCAGCGCATTCGCAACCGCCTCTGTAATCGTCAACGCGAGTTCGGCATTCGGCACGCTTTGAAAATCGCTCGATGACGCCGGAGCGGGAGGTGGAGCAAATCGCTCGTCCGCTTGGGAGATAGCCGCTGTCAGTTCTGTGGATTGAGAACCTGTCGCGGAAATCGGCTTCGGATTGGCGAGTCTAGTTTTGGTGCGCTGCCCCAGCGACTGGCATCCCGAACAAAGACAAAAGATCACCGCAAACCCGAAGGCGGATTGCAGCCAGCGATCTTTTATCGAGCGTTTCATGAGTCGCCAACGAATCAGCCAAGGAGAAACGATTGAAGTCAATTTCGATGACGTAAGCGGCCCACCATCTTCAGCCAATGGGGGACATTTGACACAATCACCTAACTTCTCTCACCGCAGGAGAATAGTTCTTTCGGGATGACGTGACATGACTATTTTTCTGGCTGCGATGGGTTTTTGGTCCAGAAATCTGAGCTCTCGAATCCTGAGCGGCAAGAACCGCCGGACCTGAGCAAAAAAACACCCCCGTCGCCTGTTGCTTGACAGGCTTTCGCTCCTCCTGACGCGGATAGAACGTGCTACCGACGTAGAGGTCGACGACGAAACAAACGCGGTTACTTACGGACGGAGAGATGCGACGCGACGCTTCATCGCTTATTGGGGGCAGGCTCGCGAGGTTGTAAACTGAAATTTCCAGTCTTGGCTGCAAGTTGCATTTCCCCCTCAACGGGAACCCGCCATTTACCTCCGACAATTTTGTCAGTAAGTTCAAGGCACATTTTGAACTGTTGCCGGAGCCACTGACGAAGTTGCGAGGCGACGTGCCGCAGGAGCGTTCGAAGGACGTCGCACGGATGATGACCAAGAAACCGGCCGAGCGGTTTCAAACTCCAGCAGCCGTCGCGGAAGCACCCGCTCCGTTCGTGAAGCCCGACGCACCACGACCGAAGCGTCTAACGTAGAAACTGGTTGCGGCGCTATGCACGGGGCTCCCAGCAATTCTGGCACGTGTGTTCTTTGTGCAGACGAGCACGAACCTCGCAGGTTGGATGCTGTCCTCACCGCGCTGGTCGTGGCGAAGCGGTTCAACGTCTGCTCCGAAGAGATGACGTTGATACCATCTGCCTTGCTGTCGCTCCACTCTTATCGAGTCGTCTCAGGCGTACCCTGCATCTTAGATTCGGCCCTTCGTCGGCGAGTAAGCCAGAAACTCGTGGCCCGGCCCACCCCGACTACTACGGCGTCGGCTGACTTCTCTCAACGCGACTCCCCGTGTTGCCACGGAAATGGCTGGATTCCCGGCACGAAGAGAGATCTCCCTGGGTAAGTTGTGCTTCTTTCCCTTGGGCCCCGCCGGAATTACCTGCGTGGTATCCGGATGACGATTGGGCACCCCCGTCCATTGCCGGGTTACCCCGCCACGCCGGCCTTATATCCAGTTTCTTTTCGTCGAGTGCAAGTTTTGCCTTCGGCTCCCGCGACGGATACCCTGTCATACAGCTCACGGTTCCCGATCATCACGGCCGGTAGAAAACTTGCATCTCCGAGAAACACAACATGCGAGGCGCACAAAGAACAAGGACTCACAGCGTTTTGCCGTAAGTCCTTTTCTCGTTTGATGCCCAAGGCAGGAATTGAACCTGCACGTGTGTAACCCGACTAGATCCTGAACGTCGTGGCCCTTGCATATTCATGAGGACTTAACGTTTCTCGCGGCAAGTCCGCTCAGCGGCAATGCCCAGAATTGGATTTTGCGAAAACGCGGCTTCCAACTGGCCTCTTTTTGTAATTAACCGTGTGTGAGTGTAGGCCCCCGGCGTCCTGCCACCGCGGCCAAACTCAAGCAGGCGCTCGAAGGCGTCGATCTGGTGCTCACCAGCTACGGCCTGCTGCAGCGGGACAGTGAACTGCTGGAGACGATCGACTGGCAGGGGG
>CAIWEX010001195.1 GCA_903911795.1 uncultured Schlesneria sp. | reverse complement strand
TCAACGACGGGCATTCAATCAATACGCCAACACTTTGAACCACGAGCGACTACGGGTCAAGATGACGCCTCTTTCAGAGAATAGGCAATATTACGTCATTACACGTGAAATTCCCGATAAGAAGCCTTCGAAGCGATACACGTCGGAAAACTGGCCTTCGTCACCGGAACGCCCTCGTATTGGAAGTCGAACAAACTCGCCATTGCAAAGCTCGATGTCCAGATGTTCGGGCAAGAATGGCGGTTCTTTCAGCTTCTCTGGAAGATGTGATGTACAGATATCGCCGTAGGGAACCCATCGCCATCCATTTTTCGAGTTGATATGCAGGCCGCAATCTGTGATGCCAATCACTTCGAAAATCGAGTCGGAAGAATTCGAATAAACGCCAATCAGCGTTTCTTCAGATCTCAGCGGGATCTCAGGCTTCGTGTCAAGGTGCTCGACATTCGAATACAGCGTTGCCGATCTGAGGTTACGATGCGCGAAGCTGCGAACCCAAACGCCAAGATTCATTTTTTGTTGCCAAACGTATAAGGTTACTTGTCGGTGAAGTCACAGGAAGCTTTGTCAGTTGAAAATGGGATAAACTTCTCGTCGCGTTGCGACCCAGGTAGGCCGCGGACAGCCAACCTGGGCCACCCGGGGAAGGCGTTACCCAACTGCAAAATCGAACCAGACGATTGACAATCTCGCTACAGTGATGAGGCTGATCGGAAAGGAAACACGATGGAAATCGTCTCTCGCGAAACAGTAATGCGGCCGATGCCGAAGAGGGCGAGGTTGTTGACTCGCCAAGGCCCACAGTTCTCCCATGGGAACACGTGACACGATGTCCGACACTCCTCGCGAACCAATGATGGCATGGCAGTTCCTGCGACGGCATTTCGTTCAATTCGTGTTCGGTGCCGTGCTGGTGGTGGCGGCGTACATTGCGATCCGCATCTATGCCACATATCTACGGGAGCAGCGGATCGCAAGAGCGATTCAATCCAATCGGGGCGGCTATTTCCTTTTCGATTACTTTGGTCCCGATTGGATTCCGCAAGTTGTACGGGACAACATTCCGATTCTGGACCGCATTCGAGAGGTCCACTGCACTGGTTTGGGAATGGAACAACTCAAAGGACTGACCAATCTCGAGAAACTCATCGTCAGCGAAGTCAGCGATGCAGGTCTGGATCACCTCAAAGGACTGACGAGTCTCACAGACCTCTATATTCCATGCGAGCAACTCACCGATGTCGGCATGAAATCCGTCAAAGGACTGACCAATCTCAAGAAACTCAGCCTCAGCGAAGTCAGCGATGCAGGCCTAGAGCACCTCAAAGGACTGACGAGTCTCACAGACCTCTATATTCAAAGTGAGCAACTCACCGATGTCGGCATGAAATCCCTCAAGGGATTGACCAACCTCGAAAGGCTTTTTCTTGGAGGCGCCCAAGTCACGGATGCTGGTTTGGAGTCTCTCAATGAACTGAACAACCTTAAAGAACTCGTCGTCCAAAGCGAGCACATCACGGACGCCGGTCTGGTACATCTCAAGAACCTGACGGATCTTAAAGAACTTTTCCTCTTCGGATCGCTCATCACAGACGCTGGATTGGTGCATCTCAAGGCGCTGTCCAACCTCGAGGAACTCTACCTCGACAACTCCCAGGTCACCGATGCCGGTTTGGAGCATCTCAAGGTGCTGACGAACCTCAAAAAACTCCACCTCGTCAACACACGAATCACCGATGCTGCTGTGGAACACCTCGTAAGACTGACGAATCTCGAATCGCTCGATGTCGAAGAGACTCAAATCACCGCGGAAGGACGATCGCGGTTGAAGAAAGGTTTTCGAAACTGCTTCATCGAACCGTATCCGTGACATGCCCCGCAAGACTGTCGTGCGGCGCGTTCAGAAAATGCCAACTCATCGGAAGGCGATGATGCATTGAGCTCGCCAACGAAAAAACCTCGCCTGCAGGGACTGCAAGCGAGGTTTCAAGAGGGGTGGCTAACCGGATTCGAACCGGCGACATCCAGAACCACAATCTGGCGGAATCGAGTTCTAACTGAAAGCCTGTCAGAACTTGCGTCGACTCCAATCACTCGTTGCACCAATGGTTGCACTAACGAACCGGAAAACCATCACGAAGCGAAGGGACCGGGCGACTTCGCCGCCGCATTGGCAATGATTGCCACGCTGCCGTTGTCGGACGCCGAGAAAGCCGATGCCGTCCGGCGGTTGCTCGAAGGGCAACGCGTTGACTGTCCTAGTTAAAAAGTTGTGGCTTTGCGCATCCGCAAGTTCACCGAACTAGGATAGAAACGCCCGACGATCGCGATGCGCAACTGGTTTGCTTGAGCAACTTTGGTGGTTTGTCGACTTGTACCACGCTGCAGTGCGATGATACGCTGATGTTTGCCCCGCTGTGGAAAAGGCCGCTCCAAGTACTTCTGGACAATTAACTGACGCCAGTCGTTTTGTGCCAACATGGCCATTGGCGGGGCTGGGTGGGAAGTCTTGGTCAGACGCTCTTTTTGTTTTTGGAGATGCAATGAGTGACGAAATTCTGGAACGACTTAAGCGATTGGAAGACGAAAACCGGAGACTTCAATCACTGCTGGTCGCGAAGCCTGCTGTTCCAGTCGCAGCAATTAAGCCAACGAAGACGTACGTCGATCTCTGGCAAGGCAAGCCAATTCTCAGATTCGACGGACCATTCAAGCCGTTTGGCATCGGTTGGAAAAAAGCG
>CAIWEX010001194.1 GCA_903911795.1 uncultured Schlesneria sp. | reverse complement strand
GGTCAGACCATCGCTGTCGTCTACTTAGCCACCAGCGAGGGAAATATCCTGCTTTCCGCAGTTGCGAAGAAATTGAGGCCGACAGTCAGCCCAACCTTCATCCTATGGGATGAGATGCCTGTTCTCAAATCGATTGATCCTCCGCTCACCAATCGTGAGGCTGTGATTGCTCGGGCAAAGTTGGACGAATCCAACGCCATTGAGCAGATTGAACTGCTGGGGGGCAAGGTTGAGGCACTCAACGCTCGCGATGAACTGACCTGCTTCAACGTCAGTTTCAGCGGTTGTGCGATCAAGGATATGGACCTGAAGGAACTCCGTAAACTCAAAAACCTGACGAGACTATCGCTCAGTGGCACCCGAATCACAGATGCTGGTCTGGTGGAATTGAATCAACTCAAAAGCCTGACCATGCTCGACCTCAGCGACACCCAGATCACAGATCGTGGCATTAGGGAGTTGGGCGAACCCAAGAAGCTGATCGCACTCGAAATCGTCAGCACCACAGAGGATTCGGTTCTGAATGATTTCAACGAACTCAAGAACCTTACTGAACTCAATCTCAGTGGCACCAAGATCACGAATGCAGGCTTGCAGGAATTGAGTAAACTCAAGAGTCTAACCACGCTCACTCTCAGCGGCACTCAGATTACGGATGCGGGCGTGAAAGAACTGATTAAAATCAAAAAACTCTCGATGCTTGACATAAGCGACACCAAGATCACGAATTTGGGATTGAGATTTCTGATGAACGTCCATATCGACGGCAATGTCGTCACGACGTTTGATCTCACATCACGGAGCCTCACGCTGAATCTCTGCGGTACGCAAACCACTGATGCAGGCGTTGAGAGATTGAAGGAATCCCAGCCGAACATGAGGATCATTCGATTTGCAGGATTTCGAGTTCCGTCGGCCTTTGGTGGGCTGTAGGCACACCAGAAATGACATACGCATCACTCCCGATGCCCACGTTGCAGCCAGGCCCAGCGAAACAGGTTTCGTGTGTCGACGTAACGGGCTTCGCTTGAGGAGCAACCCAGGACGACGACGATCAGTTCATCGTCGCGGTGCTTGCCAACAGAGACAAGGCACGATCCCGCCGCATCAGTTGTTCCTGTTTTCACTCCCGTGTATCCCGTGATTTCCAGGAGCTTGTTCGTGTTTTTCCAGATGACGTTTCGCGTGTAACCACCCGGTCCCTGAACTTTGACCGCGTGTTGACGCGTCTGCACATATTCGCGAAATCGATCGCTCTTCATCACATGTGCCGTCAGCAGCACTTGATCGGCGGCGGTGGAGAGGTGATTGTTATCTGGCAGGCCATGAGGATTTGCATAACGAGTCTGCTTCAGGCCGATCTCCTTGGCCTCCCGATTCATCTCAGCAACAAACCGGGCCGTCGGGCGTTTCGCCTCGGCGGAATCTCCATCGGCGGTAAACCGGGTACCGAAAAATTCCGCCAGAGCCATGGCAGCATCGTTCCCAGATGGGAGCATCAATCCGTAAAGCAACTCGCGGACAGCAATCTTCTCGCCAGTCTTCAGCCCCGAAGTACTGCCTGGCGTGCGATCCGCTGAGTTTGAAAATACGATCGTTGCATCAAGGAGTGCAGGATCTTTTGTTGCCTCACGTAAGACAATCCAGGCGGTCATCGACTTTGTCGTGCTGGCGAAGTCGCGGCGTTCATCCCCTTTGTCGTGCCACAGAATCTTGCCGGTCTTCGCTTCACCGATTGCCCACGCATTGGCAGTGACAAAGGGAGGCCCCTGGATCGGATCGGCTGGAGCGACAGGCAAGACTTCGCGATTGATCTTGTCAGGATCGACCGCGACCTCTTCATCAGAGACCAGCAGGGGCCCCAAAGCTTTCCAGGTTTCGCTTCCGACAATCCCCGTCGGCGGAAGATTTTGAGCCCGTTGGAAGGCAACGACTGCCTGCTTTGTTCCCGGCCCGAATTCCCCGTCGACAGACAACTGCATGTTCGCTCGTTTGTTCAGCGTCCGCTGGAGTGCTTCCACGAGTTCACCAGACGTTCCTTGCGACAACTCTTCCGGCAAGTCAGCCGCCATCGGTGAACCCGTCGTTCCATCTGGATTGAAGTATTGCCAGGCACGTCGAGCGATTTCTGCCGAGAGAATCTGTGCGGCGTTCTCATCCCCCCAACTCTGGTCCTTGTTGTTAGACGTCAGGACGCAGACAGCAAATTTCCCTGCCGGGGATTCGATAATTCCTGCAACGGTCCGAGATGCCGAGACTGCTCCCGTCTTCAAGGCGACCTTGGTTTTTGCAGGAAGGAACTTGTTCAGGCGTCCCTTGTCATCACAGGCCAGCAGATGTTCGTACATCTGCTGCGATGCGTCGGCCGAGACCAATTCGCGCCGATCGAGTTGCTTGAGAAGCTTGATCATGTCTCGACAGGTCGTGCTTCCCAGTCCGAACTGTTTGCTTCGTTCGGGCGCGATCGAGGTATCGCCGCGATAGACCTTGGAATGTAACCGCGTCTCCGGAAATCCCGACCGAGCCATATGGTCTGTTGTCGCAGTGAGGCCGATCTGATCAAGCAACAGATTCGTCGCCGTGTTATCGGAATAAACGATCATCAAGCGAATCGCATCCCGAACCGACAATCGCGTCCCCGCCGAAAAGTGATCCGTCAGGATTCCCGAACCGGGAACTTTATCCTCAGCCTTCAGTTCAATCTGGGATGTCAGATCGAGTTTCCCGTCAGCAGCCAGTTGATAGGCGGCAACCATGACCGGGAATTTAATGAGGCTCGCGGTCGGCATCGGTTCTTCAGCTCGGTGCGAAAACCTTGCCCCCGTCGTCAGCAATTCGACTTCAACAGCGACCGTCCCCTGATGAGCCGCGATCAGCGGTTGCAGCAGTTTGGCGAGTGCGGGATCGTCGTCCGCTTGAAGCATTCGCAACGACGACAATGCGAAAATGAACCACGCGGCAACGATCATTTTCAGATTCATGGCACTCTCACGCCCGTTTCACGCTGACCTTATGCCAGCCGTTGAATTGATAGCCTTTGTAGTTCCAAGGGGATGCTTGCGGCTGGACTTCACCACTGGAATCGGTCGCCCGCACAACCAAGCTCTCGGTCTTGGGAGTCAATGGAACGTCAGCCGACCACAACACCCAACAGAAGTCTCGAACGGGTGATGTCAACTTGGCTGGTACCCAGGTTTGCCCACCATCTGCCGAAACTTCAATCTGTTTGATGCTGCGTCCGGTGGTTCCGTTCGTCAGCGCGAATCCTTTGACATTGACTCGGTCGCCATTGAGATTCGCTCCAGAAGCTGGCAGGCAGATGGCTGAATTCAGCATGAATTCATAGATCGGCGAAGTCTTCGCGATCAGTTCCGCGTTTTCTTCGGGGACCAGTTTGTAGACGTCGGCAACGTAGTGGTTCGGGGAGGGACGATCCGAGACAGTGATCTTGTTCAGCCATTTCACACTGCGAGCACCAATAAACCCCGGCACGACAGTCCGGAGTGGAAAGCCATGAGCTGCGGTCAGTGCTTGACCATTCATCTGGGTGGCGAGCAGTGTCGCCCCGGTTGGAGTGGTCACCAAGGCTTTTTCAATCGGAATGGAACCACCGAACGAAAACGTCTCATTCTTTTCTGTGATGACGTCGCTACCGTCAAACCAGACGTGCCTGGCCTCGGCTTTGACGCCAGCGTGCTTAAGAAGATCTACCAGCCGGACTCCCAGCCATTCGGCGTTGCCGATCGCCCCCGCATCCCATTGAACTCCGCCCACCTTCTTGATAGCCGCGAATTCACTGCGACGATTTCCCGCGCAGGTCAATGTTGCGGTGGTTGAAGCGGACGGAAATCGCTCGATCAGTTCCGCGAGGCTGATTGTCAGCGGCTTATCGACGAGTCCTTCGACTTTGAGTGTAAATTGCTTCGGATCAATCTCTGGCACTGTCCCATGGCTGCGAACGAAGAACGAGTTGACTGGTGTCATCCATTTTTCAACCAGTTTCGCCAAGGGAGGCTCCGCATTGAATGGCGTCGCCTGTCGTGCAATCAGATCGCCATTTTCTGGCTCAGCAGACCAGAGTCGTGATCGGCCTCCCGATCCATAGGCGACCGCCAGGATCCCCAGAGCACCTCGACCAAGTACATCGCGACGTGACAATTGCGGGTGAGTCATGATGGTTTCTCGTGGTTTTGTCGGTTAACCCCGGGGCTTCCTTCGCAAAGCCTCAGTCCGGCCCCGGCCACCCAGTCTTTGATTTAAGGCATTTCTTCAACAAAAATGAATTGGAGACCTTCGGTCGGCTGTTTCGGCGGGGTCGGGAGACCCGCGCCGAACGCGCGTTAGTGATTATTTGGCGCCTGCCGGCGAAAACTTTGCGACGGGCTGGCGATGGACCGTCGGGTCGGTGTGCCCCTGAATGTCCTTCACTCGATCGTAGAGCTGGCGAACGGCGACCTCGGTGTCGACCACTTCCAGCATCAGTTCCGTCCGGTACGACTGACCTGGTTTCACAATCGCCAGTCGTCCATGCTGTCTTTCGAATCCCCTGAAGTTCGGGAAGCAGGTTCCAGGTTCCAGCCCCGTCACATAGCCATCCGCTTCAGCAATCGTGTTTTTCCAAACCGTAAAGGCAGGCAATTGACGCGTCTGAAAGTGGACGGCAAATGCGGCGTTGTTTGACGAATTCGCCAGAACAGCGGTCGACCAGCCGTTCGAATCCGCAAGCGGTACGTGGTAATAGGCTTGTTCGGCAAATCCTGGAATTGGTGCACCATAGACGTAACAGGCGTCGATCCCTTCAGCAGCACGAGGATCTCGAGGCGCAATATCGCGGCAGGGGACCGCATACGTCGCACAGGGCTCAAGGAACGGTCGACCGACGTTGATGTGGTACAACAGCGACAATTCCGCCGACTGTCCCCCCAGGTTCGTGACTTCGTCAGTAATCGAGCATCGACTCGCACCAGCTTCGAGTCTCAAGGTGGACGTCAGCCGCCAGCGAGGTCCGAACATCGAACACTCGTCGATGACGCCAATCAATTCGATCGCGCCGGTTCCCGTCGTATCAATTTGGACTTCGACGCGGTGGGCTGGCAGATTGGCAATGCGACCGTGCAATGTTAATTCTTCACCGCGGTCATTTCCCGGCGGCCCCATAAAGCTGAGTCCGCAACGGCAGAGAAGTTCGTTAAACCCGTGGAGCCAGCCCAGGCCACCTCGATCTTGCAAATTGACGAATGACGGGTGAACGGGGCGTTCGACGGGCGAATTCCATTCAAGGGGCAGGTCACCGATGCGACCTTTCCAGATTCCCATGCCGCGGGTCGGCAGGACGGACAGCGACATCCGGCCATTATCGAGTTCAATAACCTGAACTCCTTCGGAAACTCCACCACGTAACGTCTTCCAGCGAACCGACCAGCGGTTGCTGCCTGACATCCGCAAAGCGGGCGCAGGAATGATCTCGCCACGATCAATATGGGTCCCGGAATCAACATCGGTCAGCAGGAATGAGGCGGCAGCCATCAAGAACCTCGTAAGAGAAGTCAGTCGGACGGGTGACAGCATGTCTGCCAGAATGTACAACATCGCTCGCAACATCGCGAGTGGCAGGGGCCGCTTCGCCCGGAGATGTTTCCGGTACCGGGGTTCCGGTCCGCAATTCAGGTCTAAAATCGAACGGGAACGGAATGAGCCTCGACGGACTGGATGCCATTGCCCGGCCGTATACTAAAGAGTGGTACGAAGCGTTGAAACGGACGCTGGGCGAAGTTGGCTGCCGCCAGCTTGGCCTTTACGCCATGCCTGACGACTGGATGTTGTCCGTGGTGATTCCCGTTTACAACGAAGAACGGACACTGCGAATCCTGATTGATCGGGTTCGTTCTGTCCCGATCCGCAAGGAACTCGTGCTCGTCGAAGATTGCAGTAAAGATGGCACACGAAAGGTATTGCAGCAACTTGAAGCCGAATATGCTGCGAATCCTGACCCGATGAACGCCATCAGCGTCACCTATCACGACGTCAATAAGGGAAAAGGCGCGGCCGTTCGAACCGGGTTTTCGAAGGCCCGGGGGGATGTGATCCTGATCCAGGATGCCGACCTGGAATACAATCCCGCCGAATACCCACGGTTGCTGCGGCCAATCGTCGAAGGAAATGCCGATGTTGTTTACGGAAGCCGATTTCTGGGAGATCAGGAGCATCGCGTCCTGTATTACTGGCATTCCCTCGGAAATTCCGTTTTGACGACAGTTTCCAATTGTCTGACGAATTTGAACCTGACGGACATGGAAACGTGCTATAAAGTCTTCACCCGTCAGGCGTTGGCAGACATCTGGCCGACTCTGAAGCAGAACCGGTTTGGAATTGAGCCGGAATTGACAGCCAAAATTGCCCGTCGCAAGTTACGCGTGTTCGAGCTGTCAATCAGCTATCATGGACGGACGTACAAGGAAGGCAAGCACATTGGCTGGAAGGACGGTTTGCAGGCCCTGTGGTGTATCATTCGATATTGGTGGGCGGACTGACCGCCTGTACACCGCAGCTAGAATCTCCTGTCGTTGACCTTTGCACACCCTCCACAAGGTGTTTATTGAATGAGTAGTCCGTCGCCGAATGACCGAGAGAATTCCACCGATTCCCGCCGACCGAACGGGCCAAGCCGTCCGCTGTTTTCGGTATCGTCGGTTCTTGTGATGCTGGTCGTCATCCCGGTCGCTATTTTTTTAGCATCCCTGTTCAACAACTCGTCGCAAAAAGTTGAGTACGGGGTCCTCTGGCAGCAGGTTGAGGCTGGAAACGTTGACCGTGCGATTTTTCAGGGGGATGTCGTTCGCGGCAAATTCAAAAAGGCCCCTCCCAAGGCGACGAAAGATGCTCCTGATGTGAAAGAATCTTTGAAGGAAACCTTCGAAGTCGACCTGCCGATACCGCTGGACCACCAGTTGCTGGATCATATGCGCAAGCACGGAGTGCAGATTCTCGGCCGACCGGAAAGCGGTTGGGCCAACAGCATGATGTTGTTGATCAACCTTCTGTCGCTGCTGCTGTTTGTGGGATTCATGTGGTTCATCATGCGCCGCAACAGTGATCCGTTCAGTTCAGGGATGCTGGGTAACTTCATCCGCAGCCCCGCCAAGCGCGTAAAACCAAGTGACCATCCAACAACATTCGACGACGTTGCTGCGATGGAGCAGGCAAAATTCGAATTGCAGGAAATCGTTGAATTTCTCAAGACCCCTGCCAAGTTCCTGCGATTGGGAGCTCAGATCCCCAAGGGTGTGCTGCTGATTGGTCCGCCGGGGACCGGCAAAACCCTGCTCGCTCGAGCCACCGCCGGTGAAGCGGGCGTCCCGTTCTTTACGATCAATGGATCCGAATTCATTCAGATGTTCGTCGGGGTCGGTGCCAGTCGAGTCCGCGACATGTTCAAGACCGCCAAGGAAAACGCTCCATGCATCCTGTTCATCGATGAAATCGACGCGGTCGGCCGGGTTCGTGGTGCCGGACTGGGCGGGGGGAACGATGAGCGTGAACAGACACTCAACCAGATCCTCAGCGAAATGGATGGTTTTCAGCAGACGGAAGCGGTCATCATCGTCGCAGCGACGAACCGCCCCGACGTGCTCGATCCAGCTCTCCTGCGCCCCGGCCGTTTTGACCGCCATGTGACTGTTGACAGACCGACCAAGACAGGTCGAGCCGATATCTTGAAGGTTCATTCGCGCAAGGTCCCACTGGCCGACGACGTGAATCTGAACGATATTGCGGCGGGAACAATTGGTTTTTCGGGAGCCGAATTGAAGAACCTGGTCAACGAAGCCGCCTTACATGCAGCTCGTACAAACCGCGATACCGTGCTCGCTTCGGACTTCGACGCTGCTCGCGACAAGATCCTGATGGGAAATAAGCGCGAAGAAGTTTTGAACGAACGCGAACGTCTGATGACCGCCTATCACGAATCAGGGCATGCTCTGCTGGCATGGTTGTTGTCGGATGTCGATCATGTCCACAAGGTCACAATTATTCCTCGCGGACGAGCACTGGGCGTGACCCAACTGGTCCCGGACGAAGACCGTTACAACATCGGCGAAGCTCGATTGCACTCGCAACTCGCCTTTATGCTGGGTGGACGCGCCGCCGAGAAGCTGATTTTCGACGAGTTTTCCGCCGGTGCCGAAGACGACTTGAAGCGAGCGACCAAGATGGCTCGCCGCATGGTCACCCGCTGGGGGATGAGTACCATCATCGGCCCCGTCGCATTCCGGGACAGCGAAGAGCATCCGTTCCTCGGGAAGGAAGTTCAGGAAAGCCGGGACTACAGCGAAGAGACGGCT
>CAIWEX010001193.1 GCA_903911795.1 uncultured Schlesneria sp. | reverse complement strand
GATTGCGGCAGGTCGCCTGTCATCCGGCGTTGCTCGACAAGGCGACGGCCGAAGATCCAAGTGCCAAGCTGGACGTGCTGATTCCCCATATCGAAGAACTGCTGGAAGAGGGTCACAAGACGCTCGTCTTCTCGCAATTCACGAGCATGCTGGCGATTGTTCGACAGCATCTGGACAAGAAGGGGATCACGTACGAATACCTGGACGGTCAGACACGCGATCGAAAAGAACGCGTCGAACACTTCCAGAGCGACGACAAGTGCGGCGTGTTCCTGATCAGTTTGAAGGCAGGGGGCCTGGGTCTCAATCTGACAGCAGCCGATTACGTCTTCATTCTCGATCCATGGTGGAATCCCGCCGTGGAAACTCAGGCGATCGACCGAGCCCACCGCGTCGGTCAGACGCGTCAGGTCTTCGCATATCGCTTGATCTGCCGTAACACGGTGGAAGAGAAAATCGCCGAACTGCAACAACAGAAGCGTGAGTTGGCGGATGCAATTCTGGAACAGAACAACTCGCTGCTCCAGAACCTGACCACCGACGACCTGAAGTTGCTGCTGTCGTAGTTTAAACGTCGGCAGAAGAGTTACCACGGAGGACACGGAGGAACACAGAGAAATACTGAGGGTAAAGAAAGTCAGCAAATTCCGTAGAAAAGGCTGCGGCGAACATCACAATTATGTTCTCGCATACTCTTTCCTGCATTCTATTATCTCTGAATTATCCTCTGTGCCTCTCTGTGTCCTCAGTGGAAACCCTACCGAAACTGCGATGCGATAATCGCCGCGTTTCGATCATGAGTTTCTTCTGCGGCACTCGGGCGCATATAGAACGGAATCGACTTCCAGTAATCGAAGTCATCGCTGCATGATGACGCGTCCTGGTTTTGCAACATGTGGATTCCAAGATGAGCCACGGACGATGCGATGGGCACGACGATACTACTACTTGTCAGATACTGACCAGGAAATGATTCTACGTCGTATCTCAGCAGTCCCCGGCCGGTAATGACTTCATCCGAGGTCCGCTTTGACAGCCAATTTTCCGCTTCGACGATCGCAACAGGCGCTGTCAGACGCCAGGTGTCACCGGTGCGAGTATATCGTCCGGTGATGAGGTCACCTCGTTGGGCATCATCCACAACCCAGAGATCGTGGATCTCAGGCGGACAATTCATGGCAACGGTGATAAACGTGTCGACGGCAACGAAGCGGCAACCCGTGGCGAAAGCAAATGTCTTGGCACAAACGAGTCCGACTCGCAGTCCCGTAAAGCTTCCGGGTCCGCGACTGACAGCGATGGCGTCCACCTGAGACGGTGTCAGTTGATGGGCCGCGAGCATGTCCCGGATTTCGAGAACCAGTGACTGGGCGTGACGGCGCCCCGGTTGATCCAGGGACCGGCATTCCAGGCATTGTCCGTCGCGGTCGAGAGCAACGCTTCCCGATAGACCGCTTGTTTCAATTCCCAAGACCGTCCGACAGGCTAAGGGAGACTCGCTTTGCGACGATGGAGGCTCATTCGACAAATACAAATTCCTTGACGTTGAAGAGGACATGACACAGGTCAGCCCAAGCCTGAGGTGAGACCTTGCGTTGTTGATCCGCGATTCCAAAGCGGGCTCCCTGAGCCTCCAGAAATGCCAAGGCTTCAGACTTCTCGGCATCGGAAGCACGACGGGAAAATGCGGTCAGGTACATTGCATCGATCCGTTGCTCAATCGATTGGCCGGGATCCGCCAACAGTCGCTCGGCCCATTTCCGAGCCATCTCAACAACGAACGGATCATTCATCAGGATCAGTGCCTGGGCTGGGACATTGGAATTCGTTCGTCGGCCGACAGTTGAAAACGGAGACGGGGTGTCGAACGCGAGCATCATCGGCGACAGAAAATTGCGACGAACTGCGATGTAGATACTGCGGCGGCCGTTTCCATCCAGAGGACCATTCACACCGGGGCGTCCGCGCCCTTCCATGAATGGCGTCAGGTGAATCGGAACACTGGGACCGAACGGAGTGGGAACGAGTCGTCCAGAGACCGCCAGCAATGAGTCGCGGATGATTTCGCCCTGCAACCGCTTGATCGGCATCCGATGCCACAACAGATTGTCAGGATCCTGGGTTTCCGCTGGTTCTGACGGGTGACTCGACATCTGATACGTTCGACTGAGGATCAGTGACTTGATCAATTTCTTCGTCGACCAGCCCTGCTTGACGAATTGCGTCGCCAGATGATCCAGCAGTTCCGGATGCGTCGGCGCCTGCCCGAGGACTCCCATGTTGTCGACAGAAGGAACGATCCCTCGCCCGAACAAGTGATGCCAGATCCGATTGACCGCGACGCGTGCAGCCAGCGGACTTTGGAGCATCTGTTGCGCCAGTTCCATGCGGCCACTCGTTTCCATGGGATTTGTCAGCTTTTCGCCAGTGATCGCTTCCAGAAAACGGCGAGCGACGGAATCACGCGGGGTATTCGAATTGCCGCGAATCAGCAGATGCTCATCGATTCCGTTGCCGTCGAGCATGGCGGGGGCGAGTTGTGATTCCCATTGAACTTGCTTTGCCAATTGACTTTCTTCGTTGCGAAGCGTGGATTCGATTTTTTCGAGCCCCATGCGATCGTTCCTGGCAAGGATGAGTCCCTGGTGGTCAAGAATCCAGTTGGCGAGTGCGGCGTCCGACGCAGTTATCGGTTTTCGATGGGCCGCAGCCAGAATCGATACGGCGACAGCGAATTGGTCACGCAGAGCGACCGCGCGCTTCTCATCAGAATCCGTTGCTGAGGTAAACGGTGAATGGATCGAGAGGTCTGGCAACTTCGGTGCGTCATCACTCTGTACGACCATTGCCACACAGCAGCCATTGTCATCGCCTGGCGAGAATTCCACATGCAATCGGTGACCTTTGTAAAGTTCCAGGCCATGGGCGACCCAGTGCCATTGGTCATCGGCATGTTTGAAATCCCGCAGTAGAGAGCCATGCAGCGGTCCAGCGACGACCAGGTGCGAATTCACCACTGCGTACGCTCGAACGGACCCGCGAACCAGATACCACAAACGGCCTGAGTTCATCGAGAATTCCGGAGATCGGACCATGCGACCATGTCGATGCCAATCTCCCATTCCGCCATGATCGTCTTGTGTTCCAGGGGCAAGCTTCTGATCCTTCCAGAACAGATCGCGTTCCCATCCTCCCTGGGTCAGGACACGCGGTCCGCCGGTTTGAGATGTGAATCGCAGTTCGCCAGTCTGTGCAGGTTGAGGTCCAAACGAGACACCGTCCTGAATGGCGGTTCCAGGTTGTGGGTGTCCAAAGTCGACGACCAGCCCCGGAATTTCTGCGGTTGTTGTTGTGACAGCCGAAGCGGGGGTTGCCTCTGGTGGTTTCATGAATCCGTGCAGCGGATGGTCTTTCTGTGTCGCAGCGAGTTCCACGCACCACTCAGCCAGGATCTCGGGGTGCAGTCCCTTTGACGTGGCAACAGCTTCGACTTTTGTCTTCGCAGCAGCCGCGAGTTCGCGTCTGATGGCGGGGCGAGGCGATGATACGTCGTTTGTGAAGACGATCTGGTCAACGAGGATGTGTCCCCACCCACCCGCCTCGGAATCGACAATCGTGATTCGTGCAGTCTTGCCTCGCAAATCGCTGACTACCCACTGTTCACTCCGCAGCATTCCAGAATTCTGGCCAGTCGCCGTCCGAACGGATTTCCCATCGACTTCCAGGTTCATGCAGGTCTTACCTGCGTGAGCACCGCCGCCGATCAGAAACCGGATCGTATTGTGCTGAATCGTAAATTCGGGCGAGGTCAATTTTCCTGTCTGAGCGTCGCGGGTTCCCGCATTGTTCGGACCTTGAATCGCATTCCTGTGTGAATTGACCAACCGTTCGCCCTTGAAGCCTTCAAGCGGTGCTTCATAAGCGTTGTCCCCTTTACGAGGTGGTCGGTCCCCAAATGCAGTCCCTTCCGTCTTCCAGCCATTCCAAGTGTCACCTTCGAAATCCGCAAAGACGACTTCTGCAGTTGGCCCGGCGGGCTTGACCTCTTCGGTTGTGATGCCGTCGTTAACCAGTTGCCGTGCAGTCAACAGGTATTGATCAAGCTTACTGACGGCAGGTCCTGAACTCTTTGCGAAATGGGCGGAAAATGCCTGCTTGGCCGCTGCGCGAGCTTTCTGAACTTCCGCAGCAATCTGCCGGTCTTGCTGTTCCGTCTCAAGTCGAACCTGTCGGTAGCTGCCGCTGATCAGGTATCCCGTCAGGGCATAATAGTCTCGTTGCGAGATCGCATCGAACTTGTGGTCATGGCAGCGGGCGCAACCGACAGTCAGTCCCAAAAACGTTTTCGACATCACATCGAGGCGATTGTCCATCCGGTCGGTTTCATCCTTGCGAATGTCGACGGGAGAATGGACTTCTTCACCAAGGAACCAGAATCCGGTCCCGAGAACTGCTTCATTGATTCGAGTTGATGGTTTGCCTTCGCCAGCGGGCGTTTCCCGCCAACGCGGCGGCATCAGGTCGCCAGCAAGGTGTTCCGTCAGGAATTTGTCGTAGGGAACATCGGCATTCAAGGCGCGAATCACATAGTCGCGATACTGCCATGCGTTTGGAATGATCGGTTCGAATTCGTGACCACGTGTTTCTGCATAGCGAACCAGATCGAGCCAGTGTCGCGCCCAGCGCTCTCCGAAATGGACGGAATTCAGCAGCCGATCGACCACGTGCTCCAGTGCCTGTGGTGAGTTGTCGTTTATGAACGCCGCGACTTCTTCGGGAGATGGTGGCAGGCCGACCAGATCAAAATAGACGCGACGCAGCAGTGAATATCTTTCGGCAGCAGATGCAGGCTTTAATCCACTCGATTCGAGCTTTGCCAGGATAAAGTGATCGACAGAAGTGAGTGGCCAGTCAGCATATTTGACTGCAGGAACAGCGGGGTCGGTGATTGGCTTCCAGCACCAGTGTTCCGACTTCCGTGCCACCAGATCAAACGGCTTTACGGTACCAGCCGCACTGGCTGCTTCTTTGGGCCAGGGGGCTCCGAGCTCGACCCATTTCTTCAGAATCGCAATTTCGGCTGCGGGAAGCTTTGACTTCGGCGGCATCTGATACAGGTCGCCGTATTCGATCGCCGAAACCAGCAGGCTTTCTTTGACCTTGCCGGGTAGAACTGCGGGGCCAGTGTCTCCTCCCTTCAGTGCTGCATGGCGTGACTTCAGTGATAGTCCCCCCTTCGGATCATCCTTGCCGTTGCCGTGGCATTCCAGGCAACGATTGGTCAGGACAGGTCGAACTTCCTTTTCAAAAAACTCGATCGCCGCATCCGTAAAAACTGGATCAGAACTGGCCACATTTTTGGCCGATTCGTCTGCTGCAAGGACTGGTGACGTGGCGACCAAGGCCAGGCAAATAACGATGTAATGGCAACCGGTCCATTGATGACTCATCCCGCGCATCACCCGCTCCCGTGAAGTCGATCTCAAACTGCTTTCACCGCATGTACAGACGTTGGATCAATCGTACCCGATATCGCTGCCAGCGAGCCACCCGTTCTGAGAGAAATATCGAGGGTTTGCGTGCACACGTGATTTCGAACGATTACCATTGTGTCTTAAATTCTCCTCCAAATTGATATTGGCTTTCCTGTCACCAGATAAGAATCTTGACCATGTCTCAATCATTTTCAGTCGAATGTCCGCACTGCCACGCCAAGGGCGAGCTTGACGACCCGAACTTGCTGGGACGGCCACTGGCCTGCCCTGCCTGTCGCCAGGTTTTTGTGGTTTCGGTTGCCGCTCCTGTTGCGACTCCAACGCCGCCGCCCGTCAGTCCCGCTCCGGCACCTGCGGTTCCGCAGTTCCCAACGCTTTCAGCAGGATTGCCGGTCGCATCCGAACCGGTCTCAGCATCATCTGCCCGGCCTGGCCAGTCTCGGCCTCAGAAGAAAATTCCCAAGCTGTTGATCTGGAGTGGAGCCTCCGCGGCCATATTGTTCGCTCTGGTCGTCTACATGATCGGGGAGTCGTTCCGGGTTTCCCATAAGAACCGTAAGGAAGCGGTCACCGCCAAAAAAGAGACGCCATCGCGAAAGCGACCGTCTTCCACAAAACCAACGATCGACGCCGGGGCAAAAGTCCCCGAGATGACGGTTGCGGAAAACACGCCTCCTGCGAATTCGGAAACCAAGGTTCCTGCCGTCAATCCGGTGAAACCGACCACACCAGTGGAGCAACCGCTCGAGTCGACCGAACCCAAAAAGGTTCCGGCGACTCCAGTTAAGCCGGAAAAGCCTGCTGCCGAAAAACCAGAACCGGCGGCGCCAACCACTCCGACAATCGCCAATTCCAAGTATGTCGCCCCGAATCTGTTTGATGATGACAATTCAGAAAACGGTGAGAACGTCCCCAAGGAAGTCCGCGCGAAATTGGATTCCCTTTACGGTCCACAATCCGTACCAGCGATGCTGGAATTCCTGAAGCACCCACATGCTGGTGTGCGCGAACGAGCCGTCTCTTCGCTGAGTTATCAGGATTCGTCGATCTCCGGAGCCCAGGAGCCCCTTCTGAAGCTGATGCAGGATCGTGTTTCTCGCATTCGCACAACGGCAGCAAATGCATTGAAGAAGCATACCACGGAACCAGAGCCCGTGATTGAGATGCTGGGTTCCGTCGTATCGAAGGACCCGGTCCGAGATGTCCGGACTGCAGCCGCAGGGGTGCTTCGCGAACTAGCTGCGAGCAACCCCGAGAATGCGCCCGCTGTCGCGGCGGTGTTGATCCCGGCATTCCTTGCGGCACGTGAAGAGGACATGTCCTATCTCGCTCCCGCTATCGGTTCATTGGGGGATGCAGCACAACCTGTTTTGCCATTGCTGGTGAAGCTACTGAAGAACGAGGATTGCGCGTCCTACGCTTCTATGGCATTGGCGGAGCTTGGCCAAATTGAGCCTTTGATCCCGATCATCGAGAACTCGGAAAATCGAAGTTATTCGATCAAGACTCAAATTGCAGAAGGGTTCGGTCGGCAGAAGAAGATGACACTCCCGATGCTGGAAGTGATCAAGACTCTTGCTGGCGATAAGGAAGAATATGTGCGGCGCGGGGCCGTCGCCGCCTTGAAGACTTGCGAACCGAAATTGCCAGAAGCACTTCCACTGCTGGAGGCTGCTCAATCGGACTCCAGTTCGACAGTGCGCGAAGCTGCCGCCGAAGCGTTTGCTGCCTACGAAATCAATCCCGATCAGAAAGTACGCGGACTGCTCAAGCAAATGTTGACCGCCAAACCGGATGCCTGGGAACGGAGCACCATTTCGAACTCGATTCGTAAAATGAAAGCGGCAGGTTTAAAGAGTCTCGTCGCGCTGTTGGATGACGAGGACCTCTCAGCGGAATTACGCAACGCCGCGATTGATACCCTGGCCGTCGATTACTGGGACTCGGAATCCAAGGATGCTGCAAGCCTGGAAAAGTGTAAAGAACTGCTGAAGGATGCGGAACTTCCGTTGGGAGTCCGTGTTGCCTGCGCCATCGTTCTGGCGAATTTTGATTTGCGGCTGCCTCAGACGGAACCGACTTTGATGGAAGCGGTCCGCTCGGATGCACTCGGAATGAAGCTGCGCGAACGATCTGCTGGAATGCTCGAACGAAGCAACGCGCAGATGGTCGCCTTTTTCAATGAACAGGCGGAAAAGCTGGAACAGCCATTGCCGGAAGATGCCAAAAAGGAAGATCGAGAAGCTCGCAACAGATTCCATCAGAGCATCCTCGGCCTGCTGGCGGGGGCTGCGAATTCAGGGGATGAGAAAAACAAGCACCCCGAGATTCTGCCACGCTACCTGATTGCCATTCAAAAGGGCGATCACGAAGTGAAGTCAACCGCACTGTCGATGCTGCGAACGGTCGGTGTCGACTCCCCGGAAGCCGTTGCAGCCGCTCGCTCAATGTTGAAGCATGAATCAACCGACGTCCGCCGCAGTGCCCTGAGTGCTCTGGGACAATTGAACAAGAATGCGAAAGAGGCAATCCCCGAAATCCGTGCCGCACTCAAGGATGAAGATAATTACACCGCTTACACAGCGGCCGAGGCACTCGGTGAATTCGGTCCCGCTGCCGTTGAAGCTGTTCCAGACCTGTTGGAATTGTTGAAGGGGGACGAAAAGAGGACGAACTCGGCCGCGCCAATCGCATTGGCAAAGATCGCCCCCAAGGACGTCGCAGTTCAACAGGCGATGGTCGCACTGCTCGATCAGAAAAAGATTCCTGACGGAG
>CAIWEX010001192.1 GCA_903911795.1 uncultured Schlesneria sp. | reverse complement strand
GGTGGGCATTTCTTGAGGAATTTCGCTACGCTCTTGAAACCGACGCATACACCACCTTCAATGACTCCAAAATCCTTGTCCCAATCGCACCGAAACCAGAAAAAATCATAGCGATCGCCGTACCACCTCCGAAGGCTGTTATCTCTCGTCTTCACCGAGAACCCGCGTTCAAGGATTGGCGGGTAAACCATCTCACCGAGTATCTTCGTGAACAGGTCAGTTACAAGCATTGCTTTCTCGTTTTGCGGCATTCGAACTTTGACAGTACCTTGAACTACCTTGTCGACTAATACTTTCGCTTTCGCAGCCCCGTAGGTCAGGCTGTGCCTGACGAAGTGATGTCAGGTGACGGCATTGCTCGCCAAACTGCGGGACCATTCCACCCTGACTTCCAAGAGTCAGGCACAGCCTGACCTACGAGACTGAATTCCCCCACTCCGTTTGGATTCTACTACGCCACACCTGTTTCTACTGTCGGTGCGGCAAGGGTTTCGTCGCTGCCCGTTTCCCGGTACAGTCCCACCATTATGCTGCTGCCATTTTGGAGATTTTCTAAAACATGTTCGGAATCGAACCGACTCCGTTTGATCTGCGGATGATTGCCTTTCGGATCCCGATCCGGGTACACCCGTCGTTCTGGATCGCGGGGTTACTGTTCAGCTGGAGTCCGAATCATCCGGATCTGATGTTTCTCTGGATCATGTGCCTGTTCGTTTCCATTCTGGTCCATGAACTCGGTCACGCCGTGATGGCCGAGGCCTTCGGCTGGCCTTCAGAAGTCCTGCTTTACTGGTGTGGTGGGTTGGCGTTTTCAAATCGCCACCACAATCGAACGCACTGGCGTGATATCGCGGTTTCTCTGGCGGGTCCCTTTGCGGGATTTGGGCTATTCGGTTTGACGGTTGTCGTCGCGATCCTGCTCAAAAAGTATCCTCATCCGATCAGTAGAGTTGTCATTTTTAATTTGATCCAGATCAATCTGTTCTGGGGACTGGTGAATCTGCTTCCTGTCTACCCGCTCGACGGAGGACAGGTTTGTCAGTCACTGCTGGCGTGGTCTCGTTTTCGTAATCCGGTGCGAACTTCCGCCCAGATCAGCGTCCTCGCCGGAGGTGCCGCAGCCGTGTTCTTTTTCTCCTATCTGAACCAGCCGTTCGGTGGAATGTTGTTCGCCATGCTTTGTCTTCAAAACCTGGCAACCCTGCAGACGTCAGAATTCCGGTGATTGTTACAGACGGAATTCCCAAGCGGGGGGAAATGACGCTACAGTAGCTATCGTGTCGGGCGTTCCGACTGGGCAAAAGCCAACGCCGAGTCAGGTTCCAGTGAAGACCTGTCTTTCGGTGGTCGATGCACAGAAGTGCCGTCACAGGATACGGATCGACTTGCGCACGGATGCCTACCCGTCCTCTCTCGCACTGGCGATCATCGTGGCGAAAGCAGCACCCAACGTTCTGGATCATACGTTTACTTCACGTGATCTCTTTTCTCCCCGGTCGGCGATGGCCTGGCTGTGGTCAATTGCCTCCGTTGCGCTGCTGTGGTTGCTGCTGCTCGACATTGGTCTGTTTGTAGGACTGCTCGTCGATAAAGGACGTCTGTCGATCAACCTGCCTCGTGAAGATCTGCCACGATTTCGTGAAGTGACCGGCTTATCCGTGGGGCGTGAGGCTGATCAAGCTGAGGAAGTTCCGGCAAACAAGGAACCGGGGGCTGCTCCTGCGGAAGGGGCGATGACCGCCCCCAAACCGGAAGCATCCACGACGATTCAAATCAGCCAGGACGAAATGGGAATCCTTCCCTCGGTCTGGCGATCGCGTGACGCCTGGTGGGGAGGCGTACTGGCAGGTATGTTTCGTTCCATTGACCTGCTCAAATCGAATATTCTCTCGGCAATTGTGCTGCTGGTATCGGGAGCGATCCTTGTGCTGGCTCGGGCCACCGCACTGTTCCAATTCCGCAAGACGGCACATCGCATGGCTCTGAATGCGGTTGTCCCGATTCGTCGCAGCGTCCATCGACAGGCGTTGCGGCTGGGGCCGGAAGATCTTGATGGCAGTGGCCTGACCATGGCCAAGGACGTCTTTGTCGTCCAGATTGAAAACCTCCGAAAGAACGTCGAGAAGCGTATTGAATGCGATATCCGGTTCTCATTGGAACTGGCATGTCTAGGTCTGGTGGCAGTTTCGATTGAACCATTATTGTCAGCTCAGTTTGTGCTGTTTCTGGGAATCGTCTGGTACCATCTTGAAAAGCGGGAATCCGAAGCGGCGCGGCAGATTGCCAGTGAACAAACTTCCGCTGAATTGATGGAACAGGCTGAAGGCTTTCGATCGGCGCGACTCATCCGCGGATTGGGCATTGACCAGCAGGAAAGCGATCAGTTCGCGCGTCATCTGACTCGCCTGCAAAACTTGGCCTCGAAGGAAGCATCAGCGACCGAAGTCGCTCGTTATTTGAGGATCGTCGATATTGCGGTTTGCGCCGGGCTGGGGGCGTTTCTGCTGTTCCTGCTGACAACGCACGTCTTGAATCGCCAGTCGGAATTCTCGTTCACGGGAGCGTTCGTCTTCCTGACCATCAGCTTGCTGGCGGTCCCGGGGATTCGCAGACTTCGATTACGTTCCGGCAATTTGCATGAGTCTAAGTCTGCGGCAGACAAGATTCATCAGTTTCTGGACAAGATTCCCACTGTTGGCCAGGCGGTCGGTGCTCGATTTCTGCAGCCACTTGCCAAGGTTCTGCATTTTGATTCTGTTTCATACCGGACACCTGCAGGCAAGACGCTGCTTGACGAACTCGATCTGACGCTGACGGCTGGTCGCACGTATTCGCTGGTCTCCCTGGATCCCATGGAAAGTCGGACACTCGTCAGCCTATTGCCACGATTCATTGAACCCCAGAAGGGACGAATTCTGTTCGATGGTGAGGATATCGCGTGGTCGACTTTGGAGTCGTTGCGAGCCGAGGCCGTATTTGTCGGAGCTGACGACCCACTTCTGCCGGGAAGTATCCTCGACAACATTCGCGGCGGACGTACGGAATACACCCTGCAGCAGGCGATTGAGGCAGCCAAGTTGACTCACGCCCACAATTTCATCGTGACTCTTAATGACGGTTACGAGAGTGATGTCCCTGATCGGGCAGAACGGATGGATGTTTCGCAACGATTCCGGCTTGGCCTGGCCCGGGCCATGATTCGTAATCCGGCGTTGCTGATCATTGAAGAACCCAAGGTTCCGCTGGATGAAGACACCAAGCATCTGCTCGCGGATGCGTATGACCGGATTTGCCGTGACCGAACTGTCATATTCCTGCCGGGCCGCATGACGACGGTTCGCCGCTGTGATCAGGTCATTGTTTTGAACGAAGGTCGAGTCGCCGCGATTGGCCCTCAATCGACGCTCTCCAGCGTGTCAGAGATTTACCTCCACTGGGAATATGTCAATTTCAACGTGTTTCGGCATAAGGGAGGGGATGGAAATTAAAGCCATATCGTACCCCAGGAATGACCGTGTGGTGCAATTTGGTTTTTCCGCTCACAGTGTTCAGCTGGGGGTATGATTTTGACCCGCGTGTCATTCAACGGGAACCCTGCGATCTCGTTCTCCAGGAGTTTGTCGAGCGAGCGCTGATCTGGCCACCTGAGGGTAACACGTTAGACAGCGGCTGATCATTCGCAACAGTCAGGCTTCCAGCTCTTTAAGTAGACGGTGGATAAAAGTAGCGTTGTCACACTGCAGGTAGTGCATGGCCCCTCCCATGCGCGAGTAGCTTTTGCAAAAGCGAAGATAATAAGCCGCGTTGGTTTTTGGCGGTTCACCCTGTGTCCAGTCCCAGCCTCCACCATCCTGCAGATCAACGACATAAATCGAGTGGTCGTGTACGACGGATCGCCCGGCCTGCAATCGAAGGTTGTTGACACAACTCGCCGTCTTTTCAAAAACCTGAGGTCCCATAATCGCAGAACCGACAGACAAGACGACGCCGCCATCGAGTCCTTCGACTGCACCGCCGAACAGCTTGAAGTCCCATTCGCCACCCCGTCCAATGGCCGATCCACTGAAGACGGAATGATTGGAAATGATGTCGTAGCCAATACCAGGATGGACTGACACCGGAATCCGATGCTTCCAGGCTTGAGCAATGATCGAGGCATGCTTCCAGCGATGATCAATGGCGATGCGACCGGCAGGCCAACCCTGCTCGCTAATTGCTTTGAGCAGGTCCGCACGCGCGGAGGTCAGCGGATGATCGGGTTCCTGAGAAATGAGGTTTCGCAGTTCATCGGGGGAGGGGAGTGTCACACCATCCTCGCAGATCATTCGGCCGAGCGACCTGCCATAACCCAAGCCGTCGAGAGCCCCGGCCATGATCGCCAGATGAATATTTGACGCTGTCTCATGCCACGTTCCAAACGTTCCGTCTTTGACATTCATCTCGACACTCTCGGTCGATGCCCCAAACCAGGCGTATTCCCAGTCGTGGATTGTTCCGGCCCCATTGGTCGCCAGATGCGTCAGCCAGTCTTTGGCCATCATCCGTTCCAGAATACGAGCGGCTCCGTTGCGCAGCAGGTGGGCACCATAGATCAACATCACCGATGCGCCACGCTTCCGGGCATCGCGAATCCGGTCTGAACATTCATAAATCTGCGCGGCAATGCGGTCATCACAGGCCTTTGTTGCCGAATCGGGATCGATCAGAATCTGATCCACTGTTGTCAGGCTGTGTCGTTGTGAAAGTGGCAAGACCTTAAGTTTTCTCAGGTCGAGTGGTTCGGTAGGCATGGCGATCACTTGCTTGCTCGAAAATGCGTGGCTATAAGTCCAGAACGGCAATTTGGTTGCGTGGCAGCCGCAGGCACTGAATGACGTGGCGTCACCCAGTGTGTCTCGTACGAAAGAATACGGACAACCTGCGATTATGGCGAGACAGGATCGCACCAAAGTTGACCCGATCTTTCAGCGCCGTACCGACAGCATCAATTCGCTCAGACTCTATTCACCAGGAAACTTCAACGATGACATCTCCTCTGTTTGATTTGACGGGCAAAGTTGCTCTGATCACTGGTGGCAGCAAAGGACTCGGCAAAGCGATGGCACGTGGCTTCGCCGAAGCGGGAGCGGACATCGTGATTTCCAGCCGTCATCAGGAAGAACTGGAACCGGCACTGACCGAAATCCTGGCAGGGACAAAATCGAAAGGTCGGTGGTTTGTGGCCGACATGACGGATCGCGCGGCCGTTGATGGCCTGGCTCGCGATGCTCTGGCGGCGATGGGACGAGTCGACATCCTGGTGAATAACGCCGGTTCGAACATCCCGCAGGCAGTCGACGCCATCGAAGATGACAAGTGGGATCGGATCATTGAACTGAACCTGACATCGTGCATGCGACTGACGCGAGCGCTTGTGCCACAGATGAAATCGAGAAATTGGGGTCGCGTGATCCACATTTCATCAGTGATGGGCCTGACATCCAAGCCAGGGCGCAGTTCCTATTCGGCCACAAAAGCTGCGCTGATCGGCATGACTCGTGCCATGGCACTGGATGTCGGTGAATTTGGAATCACGGTCAACAGCATTGCCCCTGGCCCCTTTTTGACCGATCTACCGGCAAGTGTCCTAAGCCAGGCCGAACTCGACAGCTTTGCCGAACGAACGGCAGTCGGCCGCTGGGCCGATCCAAGAGAACTCGCTGGCCCCGCCTTGCTGCTGGCCAGCGATGCAGGCAGCTACATTACCGGGACGACCTTGCTGGTGGACGGCGGCCTACTCGCAAAAGGCTTTTAATTCCATCTCACGCGCGTTCGGCGCGGGTCTCCCGACCCCGCCGAAACGGCCGACCGAAGGTCTCCTCTTCCTAAGTGAAGTACGCATTGAATCGGTCGTACCAGTACTTACGGTGTCGCGTCCTCGATCTCCATGATCAGTTCCACGATATCCAGCGAATTCAAACGCTGGTCGAGCTGCAAACGCGGTACGTTTACAAACTTTTGGGCCGCCAAACCAAGTCGCTCTGAGATGATTTGGATCACTCGATTTCTCGTCTCGCTCGACCGCAGCACGGACACGTTGCATCGCCAATCAAGATTGAGGGCTCGCCAACAACGATTTCCTCGCAGAGCGGACACGCCGCAGGCTCTCCCTCAGGTGTTCTCGATGAAATCGTCATCTGGCGCACCTGTGTTACGCGTATTCGGCGAGCGGCTCTTACCCCCCGCCGAAACGGCCGACCGAAACGACTGACGGAACCGGACGCTAGCGCATTCCGGCTGATGGGTCGATTGAATCCGACGCCCCGGTGCGGTGAGACACGAGTCCGCTGATCGGTTCTGCCGGCCTACTTGATTTCCATGAATCGAACGCAAACAGGGGTTGTGACCGAAACGCTGGACTCCGTTGGCGTCAGTTCACCGGTTGCTGGATTGATGCGAAACACGATTACGTTTCCACCAGACTGATTGGCAACGAGCATGAATTTCCCGGTCGGTTCAATCGCGAAATTGCGAGGGGTTTTGACCCCTGTGCTTTGGTGTCCCACGGCCTTCAATTCCCGGGTTTGCGGGTCAATTGAGAAAATCGCGATCGAGTTGTAAGGGTCGCGATTGGAGACATAAACGAACTTGCCGGTCGGATGTACGACGGTCTCTGCCGTGCTTCCACCCTTTTTGACAACGTCTTTCGGCAATGTTGAAAGGACCTGCTTCTGGGTCAGAACACCTTTCTCTGCATTGTACTCGCAGGCAATGACGGTCATGTCGGACTCGCCATTGACGTAGGCCGTTTTGCCATCGGGATGCCAGGCAAAATGACGCGGACCAGCCCCCTTCGGAGTGTCAAACGCACCGTGCGGCGAAAGAGTCCCCTTGGTGGCGTCGAATGCGTAGATGATGACTTGATCCAGGCCCAGATCGCAGCAGAGTGCAAACTTGTTGGCTTTGTCGACGTGAATCGAATGTCCGTTCTTCTTTGGTCCCACATGTTGCTGGAATGACGAAGCGGGGCCGAGTTTCCCATCGGCCCCGACGGGGAAGCAAATGCAGCTTCCACCGCTGTAATTTGCGGCAAGAACATTTTTGCCCGAAGGATCAACAACCAGATGGCAAGGAGCCCCCCCTTGCGACGGCTGCGAGTTGAGGAACGTCAGTTGTCCCGACTTTGCATCTATGGAAAATGCACTGACCTTGGCGTCACTTTCGTTGACGGCGTAAAGAAACTTCTGGTTGGGGTGAAACGCCAGAAATGAGGGGCTGCTGGTTTCACCTGCCAGCGTTGCCGCCGTCAGTGAACCATCCTTCAGATTCAACTCGCTCTGGTAGATTCCCTTGCTCTCTTTGCCAGTGTAAGTTCCGAAATAGACTCGGTATTTCTCTTGGGCCTGAGCTGACATGGCCATGGCTCCCATCAAGCAAAGAGTCAAACAGACGCGAAAGGACATGAATGTAGTCTCCAGAGTATTTGGTCGGTATCGACTTGATTACGAACGTGCCTGCTTCATCTGTTCAACATATTGGCTGGCCAGCGAAGTGATTCTGGCAAAGTCACCACGCTCAATCGCGTCCTTTTCGACGAGTTGCCCGCCAAGGCCGACGGCACAAGCGCCAGCTTTCACAAAATCCTTCAGCGTCTGCAGATTGACACCACCTGTCGGCATGATGCGAATCTGAGGAAGCGGTCCCTTCAACGCCTTCAGGTAGGCTGGCCCGCCAATATCGGCAGGGAACAGCTTAACGATGTCGGCACCCGCTTCCCAAGCCGTCAGGACTTCTGTCGGGGTATAGGCGCCCGGCATGATTCCCTTGTCGTAACGCAGGGCGAGTTTGATGACTTCCAGATTAACCGTTGGTGAGACCAGGAACTCTGCGCCAGCGAGTATTGCAGTTCGAGCGGTCTCGGGATCCAGCACGGTTCCAGCCCCGATCAGAACCTGTTTGCCGAGTTCTCGTTTCAACGCCGAAATCACTTCAACCACCCCCGGTGTCGTAAACGTCACTTCGATGATGTCGATGCCACCTTCGTAAAGTGCACGTGCGACATTCACCAGTTGTTCACTGGAAGAGGCCCGGATAATTGCGACCAGCCCGCGGTCCAACACTCGCTGCAGGTTTTCGTGACGGCTCATAGAAATTTGCTCAATCAGGAAAGATATTGAAAGAGAACGAACAACTCGTCGACAATCCGAATTCGCAAAGCAGCGATACACATCTTGTCAGGTGCGCGCTGAGAATTTTTCGGCATACTCGAGCACCCATTGATCGATCAGTTCACTGAAGGATTCCAGATCGATCTGTGCGAGCATCTGGAAATGCGATCGGCTGAGGACTTCCTTGTTCCGGATTGCCCCCCGTGCGACAAGTTCCACGATATGGCTCGGCGAATAGGGACGGATCACCATTTCGAGGCGGCTATACACGCGGGTCAGCCCTTTTCCAGCGGCCGGGGCGACATCATCGCGAGAAATCTTTGCGCCCCAACCGTCTGCTTCCATGACGGTGACAAAATCGAAACCCGGGAAGACTTCCGGAAGTTTGCGAAGGCAGGCTTCAATGTGCTCCGACAGTTCCAGGCGAGCCTTGGAATGGAGGTTTTTGAATTCATCTTCCGTCATCGCACGCTCAGCTCGTTCACGATCTTCCGCTGATCGCTTCCGCTGGCCTCGTTCGATGGCTCGTTCCAGTCGCTGATCGAAGTCCATTCGCAGTTATCCGTTCGCACCCGGAACACTCCGGGACATGAGACATGACGGCCAAGTTTGATGAGGGAATCCAGTGTCCAGTCAAGCGTCGTTTCGAGATTGATAGCAGGCGGCCAGGGTTGAAGAGTCTTCGCAAAACCTCAGCCCAGCCAGACCACACAACCTCTGAAAATTAACGCCTGACGAAACACTGGTAGCACGTCACGACTTGTTTCTTCGAATTCGATCCATCAGCCGGAACGCGCTAGCGTCCGGTTCTAACCATGGGCTAGCGACCAGAGGCTGATGACCCAACCCGATGTCTTTGCCGTGACTCCCACCTTGTACCACTCGCCGATTCTAGACCGTGGACACGCGTCAGGCAACCAGTACGAGCGGTAGGGCGCTCGCCTTTTTCAACGAAGGGTGGTTCCAATGTTACCCAGATCATTTTCTCTCGTTTGGGTGGCGGGGGCGCACTGGCTTTGCAGAAGCCCCCGAAATGGAACGCATTTGAACGGGGGCTTCCCCAAAGCGGGT
>CAIWEX010001191.1 GCA_903911795.1 uncultured Schlesneria sp. | reverse complement strand
TGGCCCCAACCAGACTGTTCGGGTGGTTCGTGTTCGAAAACAACGCCTCGGCCGTGAAGTAAAACGTCCGGTTTCCGAAGATCTGCCGGTTGAACCAGAGACCGTTCTGATTGGACGTTTGGTCCACGGGTGGGCCGTAATAGGGTGAGATATTCGGCCATGCCGTCGCTCCAGGAGGATATCCACCCTGCGGCCCCGGGTACGACTGCGGGTAGGTCCCGTAGTTCGCATTATAGGGCGAGGGCAACATCCCGGTTTGATCGGGATTGCCTACATTGTTCGGTAAGGCTGGTGGTGACTGGGCTTTCGCCTGTTCACCAACAACCGCCAGCCAAATGCTGACGAGACATGCCAACCAGTGCCGTTTCCGCATCAGTCGTTCCCTGACTTGGACGCCGAGAGTCCAGTACCTCGAGCCTTTGTGGCTCAACGCAAGCGCGACAATCCGCGCCTAACCGATCTATCGGACTCTGGAGTTGGTAAACTCTAACGATTGTTCCGAAGTTGACGAAAAACGGGGTGGTTCCGTTTATATCGAAGGTTCTGCGGCGGAAAGCGGCGAAATCCGCCTGTCGATCGGCTGCCTCAGAAACGAACCAGCAGAATCCGCTGCATCAGCGGCAGCGGGATAGATTAGCAGTGCCAGCATGTGGCCAACATGATCGGGTTTATGGCTCACAGGAGAAGATTGCTGATCACAGCAGCATGACAAGACCGGGAATGATCCGGATCCGTTCAAACACCAACAACACCTCCTCCGACGATTCAACCCACGGCGTTACCGTGACGGCAACGTGTCGTCCTGCCGGGGTTTCCCGTGTCTCAAAAGGAGGGTCAAATTCAAGTTCGAGAACTTCGCGAACCACCGAGATCACCTCTGTCACGAAATCCGCATCCGCTTTTCCCACCGCCTTAAAGACGAACTTCCCTGGAAATTGATGCATCGCATCGAGCAGTTCACGGGGAGGGAGAGATGACATCAGATGACCTCTTCTGGAAATTATTCGCGTCAGCAACAGCATACACGAACAAAGAACGCTTGCGAAACTGTTTACTTCCGATGAAACTAGGTTGAAGAGATGAGGCGAAAATCTCGCACGGGTTCACGTGAGCCCTGCTCCAACCGTCCATCCGCACTCGAAAACCTTTGGTATCCATGAGTTAGAGGCTGCTGCGCACGGGCGAGTCTCAATTTTGGACCTGATTTTTCAATGAAGGGTTTGTGGTTGAACATCATGCAGGCGCTCGGACAAAAAAATGCCAGACCCAAGGCACCGATCTATAACGAACAAGATCGCGCCGGTCTGCGGCGTGCGAGTCGCTTCAATGCTCAACTCATGGACTTCCTTCGTCCCCAGGTCAAAGCCGGGATCACGACGCTCGAACTTGACCGAATCGCCTACGAATATACTGTTGAACACGGGCACACTCCGGCCTGCCTTGGCTACAAAGGCTATCCGAATACGATTTGCACCAGTGTCAATGAAGTCGTTTGCCACGGCATTCCCAACAAGACTCCCCTTCGCGAAGGGGATATTGTTAACCTGGACCTGACAACCATCGTTGATGGATGGCATGGTGACTCGTCTGAGACGTTCCTGATTGAACCGGTCGCTGAAGAGGCACGAAAACTCGTTCAGGTTGCCTTTGACTGCTTATATGTGGGGATCGACGCAATTCATCCCTACGGAAAACTGACCGAAATCGGACGAGCCATCGAACGCTACGCTCGAGTCCGCGGTTATTCGGTCGTCCAGGAATATCAAGGGCATGGACTGGGGCGCGAGTTCCACCAGGAACCCGGGGTCCCTCACTTCGTCCCGAAACTTAACCCGTCCCAAGTCGTGATTGAACCCGGGATGTGCTTTACCGTTGAGCCTATGATCAATACCGGGACTTGGCGAACAATGCTCGATAAGCACGATAAGTGGACGGTCCGCACGATGGATCTCTCCCTTTCAGCCCAATTCGAGCACACGATCCTTGTGACCGAATCGGGGCCGGAAATCCTTACAGCAACAGAACATGGGCCAAAGCAAGGGTTTCAGTTCTAGCCGTTGGAAAGGTCTTGGGCCGGCCCGGAGGGATTAAAAACCGTTCCGACGGCATCACCTAGGTGCAGAAGCACAAGTTCGACCGCTTTCCATTGACGCCATTCACGCAGCGAATCGGTCTCAAGGTGTTCAATGGCAGTGATTTCTGGCGAAAGTACATGGCTGAAGACAGTCACGTGGACGTCATCGCCATCTCGGCGTGCAACTCCGATGAAAACCAACCCGTCCTGGTGATTCGGAGCATTGGGGCCAAGGTGGCCTGTAATTGCTGCCGAGAAAGTTGCCTCGGGTGTTCTTTCCACAACGCCGACCGACATTAATCTCGCCACGTCATCGCTGACAGGCCCCGGTCCCGGGTCGACCAGAAGTCCAGGGTCGATGCCAAGCCAGCGGGACTTGGTATCAAGTCGGTAGACGACGGCGGAACCACAATGGTACTCGGAAATCCCTGGAACGCGGCTCAGAGTGGCTGAAATCAGTCCGGCAGTGCAACTCTCCGCAAACACGACGCGGGACTTCGTTGTCTTGAGTAGTGCTGCGATTCGGCTCGCGACCGAGTGGAGTGGCTGTGGCATTTGGGGGGGCTTCCGTTGAGTTTTCCGGGATAAATATTTGCCAGAATTGCGGTCTTTTGCGGGTGATAGTGCTTGTTGCGTGAGAAAACAGAATGTCTGGTCTGGTCGTAGCGGTTATGCCGATGATTCCTGTCGTACCACTCACGGCAGTTCACCGCGATCGGAAATTGAGGGTGAACGCCAACGAGAATGAGTGGTGAATTGGGGCGTAACTGTGCCAAGTCTCTACGGCCAGTTGCTGTTCGTCCAGTGATCTGACGAACGGCATGGGGGGATTGACGGGGATGGCTCGTTTTCTACGATCGAGGTCTTGGCGCAGCAGATTGCTTGCGGGAGCCGCCTGCGGGTTGGTTTTCGGAAGTTCGCTGCTCGCCGCGGACGCACCCTTAACGTCGCGTGAAACATCAGAATCTGCGGCGACGAAAGCCGTTTCAAGCGATGCTGAGTTAGACGTTGCCTTCCAGACTCTGGGCGTCTTAACTGCAAAATCAGGGTCCTCGACGTCACTAGTTCGCAAGCAGGCGATTCAGGATCTGCCACTGGCGGAACTGAATGACGACGGGAAAGCCAAGGTTAATGGTGTCTTGAATAATCTGGCGATGTTTCGTCGCCTGCCGACCTTAACTTTCGAAGTTGATCCCGACGTCTACAACTATTTTCTCCGACACCCGGATGTCGCCGTTGCGACCTGGCGGGCCATGGAGATTTCAAAATTCCAGCTCAATGAAGTTGCTCCCGACCACTTTGACGCCGATGCGGGCGATGGTTCCGTGGGACATATCCAGATCCTTCGTCAGACCCCGACAGAAACGTTGATTCATTGT
>CAIWEX010001190.1 GCA_903911795.1 uncultured Schlesneria sp. | reverse complement strand
TTACGGGCTCCTGAGAGGTTTTGGTGGAAATTTCCACCGATTCCTTCGTCAGTCCGCCGCACTGCCCAACCTAGGGCAGGTAACGTAATTCCGTTTCGGCTATGTACTTCAAGCGAGCTTGAAGATTTTCGGAACAAATGCCCCCACTTGGAGTCGAAGGAACATTTTCAAATCGGATGGCCAGCACAAAAGCCCAATATTCATTGGGGTTACGTGATTTTACCGCATTCGCAACCAATCGCAATGCATCGCGCCGAATAACGACTTACGGCAGTAAAACAGAACATTTCCTGTCAAAGTCAGTCACACTGTCCATTCATAGCTCTATCGTCGATTGATCCACTTGAGCATCGTCTTCGCCGCATTCCGCGCCCGAGTCCGATCAACAATGAAGAACTGGCAATCACTCATTTCGCGATTTCTCGGGCCGATTGATTCGTAGTATTCATTTGCGTCCTTTTCGAATCTTTCGCGTTGCTTTGAAGAGAAATGACGAGAGAGGGGGCGGAAGTCAATCTCTCTCGTGACTTGAGGGTCGACGGATTGTTCATCGAGTATAAGAAAGATCGGATCGACAAGTTCGTTGAACTCTTTTCTCCGGTCTCGCTTCACTGCCAGCCAGTGGCCAAGAAGGTAGCCGACGACGAGGCTGATTACAGCGATAAATGCCTTTTGACTTAGCTCATCCATTTGATGATCTCTGCGAGTGGATTTACTCAATCTGGAATATCCGGTTCGCTGCCCGCAACACCAGACTCAGAAGAATTGCATTGCCCCGATCCCGCACGGTTCGAAGCCGTAAATCGGGAACCGACCCTTGTACTGTCGGCTGCTCTATAAACGAGCCTGCCTTCGGCAATTGTACCAACGTATCGGCCATTCATTCCGTATACCTTGTCTCCGTCGATCCGTCCGACTACTTTTCCCGACTTGCTGTAGACAATGTCGCCCGACACCTGAAGTGGACGACCCTTTTTTGTATGTAAACTCATGGACACCTCCGTTCAATGCATTTGAATGTTGTTCCCACATCAGGATTCCACCGTGTACTCCTGAATACATTCCAACGCTCCTGCGGCGAACCCACGCAGGAAATGCGGTAACTTCGTTACGGCCTTTAAACCATCGGCGGACGCGGGGGTTCTGGTGAGCGTCTGTACCCACTCGGCACCGAGAGACATTCCCGTGTTGAATGTGGATTCGTCGATCGAAATCGGCTGCGATGGGTCAAGTCCGAAATCAATATCGTCGTCAGCCGAAACGAACGTTCCGGGAGTGGACAACTCCACTGCTGCACCGAAGCCGAATCCTCGCATGAACGATGGCTGCATCACACACGCCAGCAGTTCGCCGAACATTTCCGGCTCCCATGTCTCTCCCCACTCAATGCCGAGCGCGGTTCCGTTCGTGAATTCCGCCCATTCCTTACTTGCAGGTGAATAGTCATTCCTGCTTCCCGGAAACTCGCCTGTCCCGAAGTCGATGCCCTTGCGGGCTTCCGTCAATTCCATTAACGCCATAGTCGCTGCTTTCATTTCGAGTTTTGAATCACGTTAGTTGATTGAGTTGTATTCTCGCTACCAACCCCTGATACGGCGAGAAAAGCAGGTGGATCAACAAATTCGCGAAAGTTTCCTGAAATCGCGGAAAAACCCATTGGCAATCACTCACCAGGGGGACATCAGACCACATTTAATCACTCGCTCATCCGAACGTCGTATTTGATCTTCTTCTTCAGCAGGCTGAATCGCAGTCCGACAGATACCCCGTACTTTTCACGATGGACGACCGTGAACGATACTGGGGCCAAATCGCAGCAATGGCGATGCCGAATCTTGGCGAGGTCGGGAACCCAAGATCGTCGGAATATCCGACAACCAGAACGAGATCTGAGCATCGTCGCGCATGCGAGAATCGAATTTCGGTCAGATTCGGATTCCAAGGCACCTCTTTCCTGCCGAACAATGCCCATAACCCGCTCGATGATCCAATCCCGACTCTGCTG
>CAIWEX010001189.1 GCA_903911795.1 uncultured Schlesneria sp. | reverse complement strand
GTGGTCAATGTTTGTTCGGGACTCAAAATGAGCCGTTTGCTTTACAACCACGAGCGGCATCACTAGAGTCCCCCCACTTCGAACGCACCCGGCAATTCAACTGGATGTTGCTGATTGTCGGGCCACGAGCGAATGACGCTGGACGTTGAGATCTGTGCATCATAGATCAACACGAGTCACACCTGAAAGGATTCAGGTGAAGGGGACAGAATGGAATCTGGTCAACAGCCCGCTATCGTAGTCGAGCCATCGCTCGAAAGCATCGTCGACGGACGCGCGACACCCGTTTGGGGTCATCGTACCGCGGACGAACAATCTTCAGTACTTCACAGCGTCGATGTACTTCTCAGTCTGAATCACGACCATTCACTCGCTGGCTTTTGGGGCGAGAAACTCTTTGGGGATGGTTCCCGCCGTTTCGCTTAAACAGGGGGGCGCGTTGCGCCCGGGCGAACGACGACGGGAAGTTTTGTTTGTGGCGATGCACACGGATGTGCCACGATTCGAAAGGTAATGGAATGCAGAAGAAGCCTCTTATCGGTGTTAATGGCGACTTTCGACCAGGACGTAAGGATTCCGTCGCGCTGAGCTGGTACAACTCGGGATATTACGATTCCATCACTGCGGCAGGGGGACTGCCATTTCTATTGCCACCCTATGCTTCCGACGACGATTTGAAGCAGGCTTTGCGAAACCTGGACGGGCTGGTCCTGGCAGGCTGCACGATGGATCTTGATCCATCACGACTGGGCCTGGAACCCCATCCTCACACCCGACCAATGCCACAACGCCGGGAAGATTTCGACCGCCGACTGGCTCGTATGGCCGTCGAAATGCGGCTGCCAATCCTGGCAATTGGCTCGGGAATGCAGACCATTAACGTCATCTGTGGCGGAACACTGTTCCAGCACGTTCCCGAAGAAGTTCAGAAGGCATTGCATCACCGTGATCCGGTAGAACGTCACAACAGACACATCATCAACATCGTCGAGGGGACTCGCTGCTGGGATATTTACGGGCCTGGCGAAATCCGAGTCAACAGTGATCACCACATGGGGATCAAGCAGTTGGCACCGATCTTCCGCGCATCGGCACATGCACCCGATGGAATCGTCGAATGCTACGAGTCGACCGAATCGGATTGGTACTGCGTCGGCGTCCAGTGGCATCCAGAAGACGATACGGCATCAGCCCTCGACATGCAGATTTTCCAGGACTTTATGACAGCCTGTGGAAGCTCGACTCCACAGATCATTCAGTTCCCAAACCGAGCCGCTGCGTAAGTATCTCGATTTAAGTTTGTGCCCGTTGAAACCCCGGAATTCCATTCCGGGGTTTCGCATTGACGGGGATCAACAAACGGTGCATTGCGGGTGCCACGGTTTTGGAGCAAAGGTATCTACACATTCCTGAACCGCGATGAGGCTATGTTTTGAATCAGAAAGTCAAAGAGATCGTCGATGTGAGTGTTTCTCAGAAACCCTGGGTGATTCCGAACTTACGGCCCAAGTGGGCCAGGAGTTCACCCAGCCAGGGCCCTTCGGCCCTGGGATACGATG
>CAIWEX010001188.1 GCA_903911795.1 uncultured Schlesneria sp. | reverse complement strand
CTCGGACGGCAAGTTCCTGCCGGGCCACGACAGTGCCAGGCTCCTTCAGCAGTGTGACTTCAATCGTTCCGTTGCAGGGTTCGGTCGTTTCATTAATCAGATGGAGTTGTGTCCCGTTCAGTCCTTCGTCGGTCAGAACCAGTTGGCGGCTGGCCCAGACGCGTTTGAGGTAATAATACGCGGCCTTGGGGGTTCCTGTTGAGTCCACGATTCCCCAACCGGCAGCAGGCCAAAGGTCCTTGTAGAACCAGACCAGTGCGCCACCATTCTGGCTGTGCGAGCTGCGCCACTCAGAGAATGCTTGCGACATCATCTCACCAGACACGTGCCGACCGAGTGCCAGATAGCGAGGTGAATCCCACGAGCGAAGCTGGACAGGATCGACTTGAAAGACATCCCGCAAATAATGATCGCGAACGTCTTCGAAATCCCAGCCCGCTCCGATGTCACGCGGCACACGACGCTTCCACCGTGGATCGTGCATGACAGGGTGAGCCCCCTGGCAGATTGATTCGATCGTTGATGCGTCTGGAATGTTGGAGAAGCCCAGGCATTCCGGGGTGAACTTCACGTTGGAACGGCGGACATCTGTGACCGGTCGCAAATAGGCACCGACTCCATAGTAGTGTGTCAGACCTGTTTCCGGCTGGAACGGCAGGACACCGCCGCAAGGTGTTGATGGAACATAATGCGAGCCGAGATGCAGTCTCTGGCAGAGTTCTGGAAGTTGTTCAGCAAACCAGTTGTTGCGCCAGATCTCGCGCGGCATACCGAGCATCGCAGCCTGCTGCTCGATCTCACTGTTACCACAGTAAACAGCGACGCAACTGTGAGCGGCCAGCCGTTTCAATTGCTCAGTCACTTCCGCAACGACATTGCAGCGGTATGCCTCATCATCGACAGGGTAGTCCATGTTGGCGAACATGAAGTCCTGCCAGACAAGGATTCCCAGTTCGTCGCAGATCCGATAGAAAGCGTCGGATTCGTAGACCATTGTGCCGCCAACTCGCAGCATGTTAATGCCTGCATCACGTGCAAGCATCAAGTCATGTCGCAGCTGCTGTTCACTGCCGACAAGTGACAGAATGTCGGCTACGGTCCAGCATGCCCCCCGACAAAAGATCGCGTTCCCGTTGATGTGAACTTGAAACAGATCGCTGTTGGATGCATCGTTGCTTGTGGAGACTATCTCCAATGTCCGGAAGCCGACATGTTTGCAAGCGACCACGTCACGGGAGTGTTCGGTCTCAAGAATCAGTTCACACTCATACAGTGCGGGTTGTCCGTGCGTATGCGGCCACCAGTGGCGTGCCTCTGGAATCTGTACTTCCCCGTGAAGTGAGAATCCGCTGATTTCCCGTTCGACATGTAGCGGCGCCACATGTGACCCGACGCGAAGTGATGCTCGCTGAATTGTACCGTCATTCAGCAGGTTGGCATCGATCGTGACGATTCCCGTCGTTCCATCAAGGCGAGATCGCAAGTGGATCTCTCGTGGTGTGACGGGCCCCGATTCCAGTCGAATCGCTTTCCAAGGTCCGATAGCGGGAGCTGGCGGTGACCATCCGGGAATACGCCCCTGCAATGTCGTTCGATGCCAACGCAGTTGCTGGTTTGAGACGAGATT
>CAIWEX010001187.1 GCA_903911795.1 uncultured Schlesneria sp. | reverse complement strand
GTAGAAGTTCCCCCAGCAATTCATGAGCAAGTTCGTGATGGGGACAACGATTGAGAGCGTCTTCAAGCAGTGAACGTGATTCGTCGAAATCGCCTTTCATGCGTGCAATCTTCGCTTGATGAATTCTGACTTCTGCCGTTCGAGTGCCATTCAATTCCCAGGCATTCAGGACACGCATCGCCTGTTCAAGATCCTGCCTCGCCAGGAACCCTCGAACAAATGCGTCGGCAACCGAATCGTATCCCGTTCCGGCATCAACCAGTTGATTCAATTGAGCCTGTGGATTTGGAGCGAACTCGCCATTTTGAACGAGCATGAGTTCGCGTTCGATCTTTAACTCACGAGCCCCCGACGCAGTTGCTGACCAATCGTTCATAACCTTTGACCAGCTGTCCATGTCGTTATGACGTCGCGCACATTCAGCGACCAATGAGTTTGATCGGGTGTCGTTCCAATAAAGCAGTCGGCTCCACTCAAGTAGATGACGGGCTCGAGTCAAGCGTCCTTGATCTGCAAGACGAATGGCCAGCCATCGCAATCCGAAAGCAGTTCCGAACCAGCAAAATATGATCAGGCAAAGCCACATTCCAATTTGGCGAACGGTTTGATTCACACGGCGGTGATCAGAATTTGCAGCAGTGGACATTTGCCATTTCAATCCGGGTACGGCCATTTATGATGTGCAAGTTGGGGATCGGAAGCATTGGCGTTTCTGCCGAATTGCCCTCTCACCCCTCCTTAAGGTTTTGATCGTGCGAAAATGGTATTGGTGGCTCGGTGGAATTGTATCGGGGTTACTGGTCCTTGGGGGAATGATCTTTACGATTTCCCTGTGTGACCCGGCTGCCGAACTTACGTGTGCCGTTAAAGCCCCCGTGATTCCGACCGACGTCGATGAAGCTACGGGAAAGCGAGTGGTCGCGTTTTGTAGCGCCTGTCACGCAATGCCACCGGCGAGCAGCTTTTCACGCGATGCCTGGCATCACGAAGTGATGCAGGGATATCACTTCTATGCCAAATCTGGACGGACCGATCTTGATCCCCCGACACCGTCAGAAGCAATCGCGTACTTCCGATACCGTACGACTGACGAACTCGTGTTTTCCACTTCCACCGATTCGACAGCCTGGTTTCGCAGGGCCTTCACGGCAGAACATCTTCTCATCCAAACCAGCGATCCCGTCCCACCAGCGATTTCCAATATCAAGTGGATCCCGCGCCCGGGTGAACGTACAGGAACGATGTTCGCCACCGATATGCGACGGGGAACCGTTCACCAGATTTCCCTCGATCGGGGACAACTGACTCAGATGAACTTGGGCCAATTTGGACATCCATGCCACGTCGAACCAGTAGATCTGAACAATGACGGCACCTTGGATTTTGTCCTGGCCGACTTGGGTAGTTTCGATCCCGATGACCATGATCGAGGCCGCGTCCTGTGGCATGGATTGTTCCCTGGCCCTAAACGAAAGCCCGTTGTATTGGCTGCAGAATTGGGGCGAATTGCCGACGTTCGACCCGCAGATCTGAATGGTGACGGACGTACGGACCTCGTAGTCGCTGAGTTTGGCTGGCACAAGACGGGCGGAATTCACGTTTTGCGAAATACCGGGAATGTCGATGGTACGCCACAATTTCATTCCGACCGCGTTTATTCGCGTCCCGGCACGATCCATGTTCCTGTTGTTGATATTGATGGCGACGGTGACCTTGATATCGTCGCACTTGTCAGCCAGGAACACGAACGGGTGGAATTGATCGTGAATAAGGGAGACAACACATGGCAAGTCCATACCCTTTGGGCTGCGCCTGATCCGGCGTTCGGATTGAGTGGTATGGAGTTGGTTGATTTGGACCTGGACGGTGACATTGACATATTGGTGACGAATGGTGATACGTTCGACAGCATGTCTCTCAAACCCAGTCACGGCATCCAGTGGTTGCGAAACGATGGGGGTCTTCGATTCACATATCAGCGACTCGCAGACCTGTCGGGGGCGTACCGAGCGCTAGCAGCTGATTTTGATAACGACGGAGACTTGGACATTGCCGCATGCGTCTGGGTGCCACGACTTTCCACTTCCGTTGGAGTTGACGTGCATTCGCTTGGTGCCTTGGTCATCTACGAACAGACGGGGGCAATGAAATTCGAACGGCATACCCTCCAGGAGGGGGCACCATGCTTCGCAACGATGGAGATTGCAGACTTCGATCGAGATGGCGATCAGGACATTGCTCTCGGTTGGTTTCTCAGTAGTCGGAATCAGTCCGACAACTGGATCAGCGTTTGGTGGAATGAGCAGCCAACGCAACCAGAGGCACGGCCATAAGCTTCTGGAAACTTCCGTTCGATTTGATCGCGAATTCCACTGTCGTCAGCGTCGAATGACATCGTCTCGGCTCTGCATCATTGTCGCCAGTCGATCCGCCAGTTTGGGGTCGATCGTGTCCATCGCTTCAAGAATCCGAGCGGCATCACGCTCCTTGTAGGACTTCAGCATCGAAACTGCTGCCGTCAGCTTACCATCGCCAACCATCAGGCGCAGGACCATAGCACTGGCACGGCTGGTACCGTTATCGCTCTCAGATCGCACAATCGGTGGCGCGGGCCTGGAACTGAGAACGGGCCCGGAGGTCTTTCGATTCGTCGATTTTGTTCCGCGGCGCTCGGATTCCAGCAGATCATCCGATGCCCGTTTTCGTAATTCACCGACCGTCGCAAGCTCGTTGCGAATGTCGTCGTAGATCATTCGCAACGTTTCCTGGCGTGCGACCAGATCGGCCTCTTGTTGCTTAACGATAGCGAGTTGATCGGCCACCGGTTTCGACATCGCCACAGGCTGCCGATCCCTTTTCACCTCAGGTGGCGACACGTCATCGGTGGGGACGGGAACCAGTTCAGAATCGACTTCTCGAGGTGGCTTTCGAACTCGCTTCTTCGCAGCGGGAATCTCAGCGACGGTCGTCTTTTCTGTGGTGGCTGTTGAAGCCTGCTTCAATTGTGGCTGGACGTAGTCCACCCACGCCGTTGCCAGAGCAAAGACGAGAAGTGCTGTCAGCAGTACCGTCACAAGAATCTTCATGAACCATTTCCAACGGCAAGGACACGATTCCCGCCGCGATCACTTCCGACGAACCCAATTACATCTGCATCCGCATGACTTCCTGATAGGCGTCAATCACCTTGTTACGAACCTCCATGAAGACTCGCAGGCTGAGATCTGCTTTTGCCAGAGCCAGCATCGTTTCATGGACACTGTCACTTTCTCCAGTCGCCAGTCGCTGCACCGACAAGTCGGCCTGCAATTGCTGATTGTTCGTGTCCTGGATGAACTTCTCGACGACATTTCCAAACATTCCACCGTTTGTCGTCGGTTGAACTCCCGACAATGGCGAAGCGATCGGCAGGCTTCCAATCATTCCCGCGGGCGTTACGTTCATCGCTGTCAGCCTTATCCACGAGTGTCGAGTGTTCGCAATCAACCCAGCTTAAAATGTTTTGCAACGTCAACCGCGGACGATCGAAAGCGCCTGCTGGTTCATGTCTACGAACGATTGTGCCGCTTTCAAGTTCGCTTCGTAGGCACGCGTCGTGGTGATCAGGTTCACCATTTCAATGGGAAGATTGACATTCGGCATCGTGACAAAGCCATCGGCGTCCGCGTCTGGATGACCAGGAGAATGTCGCTTTGGGAGTTCTGAGGAATCATCGATGACACCCACGGTGCGAACGCCCCCCAGGCCTGATGACTGACCGGCACGCGCCCCCGGCTTGTCGGGATGAAGTACGGCTTCAAAGACGACATCCTTGCGGCGGTATGGACCACCTTCCGGCGTACGTGTGACTTCCGCATTGGCGATGTTGTTCGCGACAACTTCCATGCGCAGTCGTTCCGCCGTCAGGCCGGAAGCACTGATATTGAACGCCGACAACGAGGTATCGAAACCCATGGAAATCTCCCCCGCCAGGCTGGATATTCAAACGCAGTCTATTGACCGTTGATCGCTCGCCGCATGATGGCCGTCTTTGTCGCAATGATTTGAATGTAAGCGTTGTTCAGCAATGTGTTCTTGTTCAGCCGCATCATCTCACCGTCGATGTCGACGTTGTTGCCATCCAGTCGAGCCGACGAAGTTGTATCTTCCACGATTGTCGGTTGTAACTGGTTGACGCCGTTGTCGCCGTGACGCGTCATGTGCTGAGCCAGCGTGTCATCAAACGAAACATCCAGCTTGTGATAGCCGGGCGTGTTGACGTTTGCCACATTCTGCGACAAAACCTTGTGGCGCAGGACGGTGACATCCACCAGCTTGGAGAGCAGATCGAATTGTGAAGGTGTAACGGCCATATCGGCTTTATCGGTTATGCCGAATGTGCGAGTTGAACCGAAGGTAAGACCGACGATCCGTTTGTCGCGCACGGCACCAAACGATCAGCAGATTCTGCCGGTCCATCAACCAAACGCGCGGCTGACGACTTCACCTTCATTCACTGTGGCGCGTTCGGAACGGCCTTGAAGTCGGTATGTCAGTTCCGTGTGATCGACTCCCAGCGCCGCCAGGATCGTGGCGTGCAGCGAATGGATGTGCGTTTTGCCTTCGACAGCATGCATCCCGAATTCGTCGGTGGACCCGAGAATCTGGCCACCTTGAACTCCCCCACCCGCCAGCCACATCGTGAAGCCGTAGGGATTGTGATCGCGGCCGTCACCCTTTTCACTCATCGGGGTTCGACCAAATTCACCACCCCAGACGACAAGTGTCTCGTCCAGCAGTCCGCGCTGCTTCAGGTCTTTCAACAACCCGGCGATTGGCTTGTCAGTTTCTCCACAATGCAGACTGTGGTTCTCTTCGATCTTGCTGTGAGCGTCCCACTTGCTCCCCGAACCGGAATACAGCTGCACAAATCGGACGCCTCGTTCGACAAGTCGCCGAGCCAGCAGGCAGTTCTGACCGAATGCCTGTGTCCGTTTGTCATTCATCCCGTAGGAATCTTGAGTCTGCTGAGTCTCGCTGGCCAGATCAACGGCTTCCGGCGCTTGCGCCTGCATGCGATAGGCGAGTTCATACGACGCGATTCTCGCTTCCAGTTCCGTGTCCTGCCGACGGAGCGCCAGATGTTCGCGATTGAGCTTGTCAATAAAACCGAGCTTGCTCAATTGGCGCTGATCGCTGATCCCTTCGGGAGTATCCAGGTACAGGATCGGACGCTTGCCCGGCAGGAACTTTGTTCCCTGATGAGTTGCCGGCATGAAACCTGAACCCCAGACACGGTTTCCGCCAGGTGGTTCGCGATCGCTATCCATCAGGACCACAAACCCAGGAAGATTCTGGTTCTCGGAACCGAGTCCGTAATTGACCCAGGCCCCCAGACTCGGACGTCCTGCCAGAATACTTCCCGTGTTCATCTGGCAGACGCCACCCACATGGTTCAACGCATCCGACGTACAGGACCGGATGACACACAGATCGTCGGCACATTCTCCGACGTGTGCATACCAGTCGGAAACGGGCATTCCGCATTCGCCGTAGTTCTTCCATGTCCGCTTGCTGGCAAGCAACGGGTTTTCCGACACCCCCATCGGAGTGATCACTCGCTTGATCGATTTTGGCAGCGGCTTTCCAGCCATCTCGTTGACAAGTGGTTTTGGATCAAACGTATCCAGATGACTCGGTCCACCATCCATGAACAGGAAGATGACGCTGCGAGCTTTACCGAAGAAATGAGGTCGCCGCGCAGCAACTTCCCCAGCAGCAGCACGTGGTTGCTCACCGGCCATCATTCCCGCCAGAGCAATCGCCCCGAATCCCCCACCGGCGTGACGTAGAAAATCGCGACGCGAGGGAGCGGTCAATCGGTGGAGAAAATCAGATTCTCGCATATCAACACCCATGGAGGGACTTTGGGGATCTGTGATTGGATTAAATCAATCAATAAACAAGAACTCGTTCGCATTGAGCAGAGCATGACACAGGTCAACAAATGCTTCGTCGGCATCCGACGGCTTGATCCGGCCAGCATCTTCACCCGTTCGCTTCGTATCTGAACCGGCGATCACCTGTTGTTGATCGGCCATGAATTTTCGAGCGGCTACCAGTTCCCGTTCATTCGGCTGGCGACCAAAAGTTGTTTTCCAGGCTTGGGTCAACTGAGCATCTGGATCCGCAGAACCGGCCTCCTGTTTCGCTCGATCTGCCAGTTGTCGGGCAGCATTCAGAATCAGGCCACTGTTCAACAACATCAGAGCCTGTGGAGCGATCGTCGTTCTGGTACGACACCCGCACGAGTCGTGCATGTCGGGAAAATCAAAAGCGGCCATCAATGGATACGGCAGGTTACGTTTGGCGTAGATGTAGACGGATCGCCGCGTTCGATCGACGGGCTCGCTCACCTTCCAATTCGCGGCACCCGCGAAGTTGGGAGGCAACTCGGGTCGAACACCGGGGCCGAACATGGTGTCGTTCAACGTGCCCGCGCTCATCAGCCAGGAATCGCGAATTCGCTCGGAAGACAACCGTTGACGTGGGAAGCTGGCCAGTGAAGTGACTGGCGGGGGATTCATCGCTACGGAAGATTCCACCGCCTGACGATCATCGGTCTTCGCATCGCCCCGTTGCTGATATGTTGCTGACAACACAATCAGCCGATGCAGATGCTTGGTCTGAAAACCACTCGCGATGAATTCGGCGGTTAACCAATCGAGCAATTCCGGGTGAGTCGGGGGTGGAGTCAGCAGACCAAAGTCATTGGCATTGTCGACCAAGCCTCGCCCGAAATGACCCTGCCAGATTCGATTCACCCAGACACGATACGTCAGCGGATGATCGCTGGACGTCAGCCAGCGTGCCAGTTCCGACCGTCTTCCCGACGATCGACTGTTCGGGGCCGTAAACGTGGGCGGCTGCAGTGTGGCCGCCCGACGGAGAATGACAGGGTAATGGGGAGCGAGTTCCTGAAGCGGCTTGTCATAGCTGCCGGAATCGAGCAATCGCGTCACCGGTGGATCGACAGAGAGTTCCGCCACTGCCATCAGACTCGCTTCGCGGGGAGGCTTCGGCTGATTCTCACGGGCGTCGGCCAGTTGCTTCAGCAGGTCGTTGCGACGAGCTTTCCCTTCTTCAGAAAGATGCTTGGGAAGATCGTCGTTCTTGTATTCCATCTGCCGCTCAGACCAGAACGCCAGTTGGCGCTGCATTGTGGTTCGTTCTTCGGGCAGACAGTCGATGGCGGTGAGGACATCTTGAGGAAACTTCATGCGACGGTCACCCGCCATTTTGATGCGAGCTTCACGCTCAATCGCATGCAGTTCGTGACGGATTGCTGCCGTCTGATCGAGCCATTCCTGTCGCTGCTTCTGATAAATCGCCAGTTGGTCATGAGTCCCCACCGGAACTTTGTCTTCGAGCACGATTCCCGAAAAGAACGCCTGTAACTGATAGAAATCGGTTTGCAGCAGTGGATCAAACTTGTGATCGTGACATTGGGCACATCCGATCGACAGACCCAGAACTACGGCCCCAAGATTGCCTGTCAGATCGTTGAGAGCCAGTTGTCGCGCGAGATGAATATTCGATGCGTTACTCTCGTCTGCCCACATGCGACAGTAACCAGTCGCAGTCAGAGCCTCGGCGTCATCCGGAAACAGTTCATCACCAGCGAGTTGTTCTTGCAAAAAGCGGTCGTAGGGAACTCCGCGATTGAAGGCGCGAATGACATAGTCACGATACTTGTAGGCCAATGGTCGAGCGGGATCAGCGTTGAACCCTGCGGTCTCAGCAAATCGAACCAGATCGAGCCACATGCGGCCCCAAGCTTCTCCGTAATGTGGACTGGCAAGCAGCCGTTCGACCAGTCGCGGGTAAGCATCTGGAGAATCGTCCGCAAGAAACTCAGCCGCTTCCGTCGGGGTCGGCGGCAGCCCGACCAGATCAAACGTCACTCGACGCAGCAGCGTCAATTTGTCGGCCGGAGTGGAAAGCCCGAGCCTATCCTTCTGAAGAGTCGCCAGGATGAAAGCATCAACTTCATTTTGGGGCTGAGAACCTGCAGTTGGCCCGATTGCGGGAATGCCTGGTCGCTTGACGGGCTGAAATGCCCAGTGGTTGCGTTCGGCATCGGAAAACTTCGGCAAGTCATCGGCGAACCCGATTCCCTGGCCGAGAATCAGGCATAGTCCGCAAAACCAGCAGATCTTCGCAGCCATCGAGAAACTCCACAGTTGGGCTCGGATCTTGCGATCCTGCCGCAACGACGACACGTTCGGCGCGGGTCTCCTGACCCCACCAAACCACCCGACCGAAGGCCTCCTCTTCAACTACCGGTGCACATCCTCGCAGACCTTCGCGCACCTGAAAGTATATCGGAAGTCGTCCGTTGAGCGAAACAGGTAACCTCGGGAACTTCCGAATGCCGCTTCGAAATCTGCCGGGATGCCAGACCGATCGTCGAAATCATCCCTCAGGGTCGTCAATCAATTCCTGAAGCCGAGCAGCATGGGCTGGCACCAGACGCATCAGCCAGGAACTGTCGATCAGCCCGACACTCAACAAGTCCAGCAGATGGACTTGATCTTTTCGTCGAAACGAATTCAGTTTCATCCGCACAAGTGCTTCGAGCGACACCACTTGAAAATCATCCGCTGTAACAACATCGGTGACATCTGCGGAAACCGTCGGATGGTCAGGACGGACTTTTTCACCTGCAAAAATCAGGTGAATTGCGTCTCGCGGGCTGGCTGCTGGACCATCAAGAAAGCAATCGACTCCAAAATCGTCCTGATAGACAAATCCCGCCCGTTCCAGAGCGACCTTGATTGCGTCGAAGTCGGCGCGGTTCACAAGAATATCGATGTCCTGGGTGTTTCGAACGGCGGCTCTGTCGACGCGAGCAACCCATGCGGCAACCGCATTTCCACCAGCCACAGCATACGGAATCCCAGCCTCTTGCAACGCCGACGCGGCACGACGGGTGCGTGTATGAACGGCATCCACAGCTTCGACCATCCTCTTCCACGAGAAGTCCTGAAGTTCGATCGCCATTTGGTTTCCGGAGATATTCAGACAATGCCAACACTGATGAGAACGCAATAACCGCTGAATTTCATCACGTCTCAAAACCGGATTCAACACCCGTAATGCGGGATTTTGGCAGAATGCAGAAACCGTCACAGCCCGATGCGAGAAGAAAATCCAAGATAGTCGTGGGTCGCTCCTGCGAACCAACGCCTCTGTTACCGCACTCCGATTGGCCCTTCCGAAAATTCATCAAGAAGTGTTGGTTCGCAGAGCGAACCACGACTATGAATGCCGAATCAATTCTCTGGAACCAAACGACCTATCCAGCCCGACGTTCTTCAACAGGGTCAATCACCTGTGACGGATGACGTGCCGGCAACCAGATCGGTTCCACTTTCCGCTGCTGGAACAACTGTGCGTAATGCAGATGGCTTGTGAAGACCAGCAGTTGCTGGCCTTCCTGAGTGAAATTAATCAGCGTGTCTGCTGCAGCTTCGGATCGTTGCTGGTCGAAGTTGACGGTGACGTCATCCAGAACCATGGGGAGTTCAATCCCGTTATTCGAGAAGGCCTTCACCATCGCCAGGCGGATCGCCAGGAACAGTTGCTCGCGGGTTCCACCGCTCAGCTTTTCGGCTGGGCGGGATTCACCTGCGTCGTCGTCGACGTACAGATGCTTGCGGCCCAGCGGTGTCCACAAGTGGTGGTATTTTCCCAGTGTCAGTTTTTGCAGGAACGGGATTGCAGC
>CAIWEX010001186.1 GCA_903911795.1 uncultured Schlesneria sp. | reverse complement strand
TGGGCTGAAAGTATCGTTCCGGGAGGGCGAGGCTCCCGCCGAGCCGGGATTGGGTATTACAGTTCCTGATCCGAAGACGGTTCGGCTGGAGCCTTACCGCCTCGCCCTCCCGGAACGACGCCCGGTGCAACCCCAGGAACAGTTCACGTTCTGAAGGAACGCCGAATCGGGGTTGATGGTACAAATGTTCGCCATCCAGTGAGATGCGGCGTTCCTTCAGAACGCGGGAATCGGGGGCGTTGAATCCCCAGGGCGTTGCCCTGGGCTGATATGCCTTGTCCCGTTGGGACAAATCCTGCCCCAACGGAGCGCTGCAGCCCGGGGTGAACCAAAGATGAAAAGATGCGCCTGAAACTCAGGCCTCACCCTTCCGTCAGGGACTTCACCGGCCCATTTTGCCTTCAAAGAGTAGTTCCTGATCGCTAGCTCCCCTTGATTCCTCGGTGTCTTTGTGAGTTCGCGAGTCTTTGAAGTGGTGTACACGATCCGCTGTGACCTGATCCAGCGGCCTTGAATCACAGCAAACAGCGCCAACGAAGCGATAACAACCAATGCCATCACTATTACGCAAAACGCTCGTTTAAACAGCATTTTCACTCCGTACTGAAAGGTCCCTCATCGCCTCACCCTCCCGTCAGGGACTTCACCGGCCCATTTTGATGGTGGAATTGTCCGCCGACAGGCAACAACCTGCGAGGTGAAAAGGATTTGGGAACACGACATAGCGTGCCCAAAGTCTTTGCCTGCCATTTGGACCGCTGTCTCCCCTGTTGACGAATCTGATTTCCATTTGACGGATATTGGTGGATAATTGTTGTCAGAAATCCGCGCATAATCGCTGGCGGCCGCAACGACCTCGCGCTTGCGACCAATTCGCTGATCTGCAATCCTCTTGCGTTAGAGTATCATCGAAGTTTTCACTTTGTCCGTGAAGTGCGCCGGCAGAGTTTCATTCGCATCAGGATCGACAGATTATCATGGCAGGACTTCGTCCGCTCGACGGACCACTCAAACGCCCGCTTCGGCTGGCGGTGTTGATTTCAGGTGGAGGGACCACGCTGACGAATCTGGTCGCCCAGATCAACGCGGGGGAACTGGATGCTCAGATCCCGCTGGTAATTGCCAGTCGCATCGACTGCGGAGGAATCCAGCGTGCCAGCGATGCTGGACTGCGTTGTGAAACAGTTACTCGGAAGTCGTTCGCCAATGTAGAAGACTTCAGCCATCGCATTTTTGATCTGTGCCGGGACGTGCAGGCAGATCTGGTGGTTTGTGCGGGATTCCTGGCTCTGATTCGGATTCCTGCGGATTTTCTTGGTCGGACGATCAACATTCACCCGTCATTGATCCCTGCCTTCTGTGGTCATGGGTTTCATGGGCATCATGTTCATGAAGCGGTCCTGAAACGTGGAACGCGAGTCAGCGGATGTACAGTCCACTTTGTGGATGACGAATACGATCACGGCCCAATCATCCTGCAGAGTGTCGTCCCCGTTGAGGACTCGGATACCGCGGATTCGCTCGCAGCTCGCGTCTTTGCCGCAGAATGTAATGCACTGCCGGAAGCGATCCGTCTGTTTCAATCGGGCTGTCTGGAAATCCACGACAGTCGTGTGCATCGCATCAATAACTGACATACGATGCTTTTCAGCGACCGAATTCTCACGAATTCGGCTACGTAAAAAGATGATCGGCACGGTGGTCTCTGCGACGGCACTATCCCAGTGCACGTCCGATAGGGCCACCGCTGCGCAATCGCTCAACGAGCTGCCTGACGAGTATCTCTAACTCGGGAATGGCGATCTCAGGGCCAGCGAAATCAACATCGTCGACCCCCCAGTACTCAACCCGCTCGACCCATTCGGGAAAGGCACGATGAATCATCGGC
>CAIWEX010001185.1 GCA_903911795.1 uncultured Schlesneria sp. | reverse complement strand
CCGTTTTGTCTGCATATCGCAGATTGGCCACAGAAATAACCAGAATCGACCAGAGTTCCTCCCCTACGTATGCACCCCAAGGTGCGGGGGAACTACGTTCTGGGATCGCTTCGCGATCAAGATAATAGGCAACTTGGAACAACTCGCACCGACCGCGGGCGACGACCTCAAACCTCGCGATTTCAGCGAAAAATATCGTTACCCGCGTTGAGTGCCACCCAATGCAAGCTCTACGCTGAATCCCAGCGGCTGATGGATCAATCCGAACTCAAGGCGACTTGAGTTTGTGTCGCTTTCCAAAATTTTGGCTGAAATCGGATCACTTGCCACATTCGTCGCTCGCCACGGCAAGCAAATCGGCACAGCCTTCGGAATTATTCATCACTGAAATTCCGACGGAATCAGTCCATGGCCACCAACTTCGGCCGAAGCTGCCGTTGAGCCTTCAGGTGAATTGAAAAGCTGCGGGAATTAGGGCTGACTGGCGAATTCAGCGGGTTTAGACACGAAGTCTCTCCTGATTCTTTCGTAACATCGCTATTGCATCAGCTTGTCGTAATTCACTACACAGCGCTTTGACGATGACAAGACAATGGACGAATACCCGCGTTTCGTGGGTTCATTCGTTCGTTTGGTGATTCTCTGCCGGGGTTTATTCCGGAAAACGATCAGCACGACGCTGGTCAAAGAGTCTTCACCTTGATGTTGATGCGGGCCTGTAGAGACGGATTCTCAAAGAGTTCCCAATATGAAAATGTCTATTCGACTGTTGCCGTTGCTGACCGCCGTGATTGTCACGATGACGCAATCCGCGGAATTGCTTGCTCAACAGACTGAACCGCTATTCGGTGAGCGGTTCTCGAATGTGTTCGACCCGAACAGTCGGACATACTATTCCCTGCAAGGACAGCAGGGTGACATCGCGGGGCAACAGCCGTTCACCAGCTTTGGTGCGTCGCACTTTATTGGCGATATCGATAATTCGATCTCGCTGTTCAGCGGCAACATCATGGTGAACAACAACGGCAACCCCGCCGGAACATTCGGTGCTCAACAGCGCTGGATGACTCAACTGCCGGTCATTGACAATTCGATCCTGGGTGCCGGTCTGTATATGGACTACACCCAAAGCCGCTATGACAACCTCTTCCAGCAGGTCAACCTGAACCTGGAACTGCTCACCGAATCGTCGTGGGTCGCTCGCTTCAACGGTTATTTCCCAGTCGGACGGATTCAGGCCAGCAGTGGGATTCAACAGAATCTCGGGGGAACGTCAGGCCAGCTCAATCTGATCGGAGACACGGTCGGCTTTGGCGGGATCAACCGAACACTGATGGATGTGGGCTTGATGGGGACCGATCTCGAATTCGGTCGCAAGTTCTTTGATTACCGGATGGAAGCCTACGGCGGCTATTACAACTGGAACGGGCCACTCGCCGGGTTCACGAATGGGGTCAAGGGGGGCGTTCGCGGTTACATCACCAACAACCTCTCTGGTAACGTCAATATCTCGCACGACGGTTTCTTCGGAACGAATGTTTCGGGAGGCCTGACCTACTTCTTCGGTGGCAGCGGTGGCAGCCGGCCGATGTCGTTCCGCAACCTGATGACTCTGCCAGCCGTACGCCAGCAGCAGGTCACGATCGGAAACTTCACGCGTGAACTGAGTACATTCGTCGCCGCACATGATGCAACGACAAACGACGTCCTGCACATGTACTTCGTCAAAGAAGCAGGAACGGGTACGGGAACGCAGACCAATGCGTCTAACATCAATTCAGTCCTCGCCGATACGAATTTCGGGACCGGCAGCGCTATGGTTCTGCTGGATGCGAATGGAAATCTGACCTCGCCAATCGCCCTGAATCATGATCGGCAGCAGATTATCGGCGGTGGTTCGACTGGAACGGCCAATGTCGACTTCTCGCTGGCACTCGGCCAGGCTCCAGGGACTTCGGTCATTCACCTCAGCGGTCTGGGTGGTCGCCCTGTCCTGATGCCACCAGCCGGTAACGCCGTAACGCTGACGAATCAGAACGTTGTCAGTGGATTTACGATTGATGGGTCCGGTGGGATTACCAACGGGATCGTCGGCACCCCAGGTGCCTCGAATACTATTGTCAATGACATGCTCATCAAGAATGTTGCTGGCATCGGCATCAAGATTCAGCCTTCGACCAATACGACTGTCAGTAACACGACATTCCAGAACAACGGGCAGGACCTGTTGTTGAATGCCGCCAATTCGAAGCTGACCAACATCACCAGTACGGGGGCCATCAACGGTTCGCTGAATCTGGGTGGAAGCGGTGGTGATATCACCGGAAAAACATTGATCAGTGGCGAGACGATCACCAATGCCGGTGGCTTTGGCGGTATCCTGCTGAACAACGCCCAGAATGGCTCGACCACCAATCTGACGAATGTCACAATCTCCAACGGTTCAGGCTCCGGGCTGACTGTTACCAACTCGCAGACCGGTTCGATCTACAACCTGACCAACGTTGACATCCTGAACGTCGGTGGCACAGGCACACTGCTGCAGAGCAGCAACGGCACGT